>JBCBST010000130.1:0-8695 GCA_039819115.1 Bacteroidota bacterium | reverse complement strand
ATCAAAAAGCCAGAAAAAACTACGGGTTGTTTGCTTCTGGAGTTTTAACACCAATATTAAATGAGTTAAAAGGCTGTTGATCAACGTCAACACCTATTAGTTCCCAAGCCAATAATACAGAAGCAAACAACCCGTAGTTTTTTCTGGCTTTTTGATACGATTCCGGTAATGAGGTTGTAGTAGAATTCTCCATTTCTTAACGAAAATAGTCAAGGTTTTTAGTCACTTTATTGCCATAAGAACTTTTAGTTATTATTCGAAATAAGAAACTCAGATAGTGTGCGACCCAGCTTCGTAAGCCTATATCTTTTGCCATCAAATTCAGGATCGTTTAGCGTGTTATCATCCGCGTCCACAATCTGAATCAGGCCTGCGTTGTATAATGCCTCCGAAGTGTTTTCTATATAACCGGAGCTGGCATGCTCCGAAAGCTTCACCAAATCTTCGTAATACACCGATTTGATGATGTGACCAAGCCGGAAGAACACTTCAGGAGTAATCTTTTCATAGGGAACAGCTGCAGCCAGCCGTCCAAGTAGCTTGGCTTTTTCATCGCTATCCAGATTACTAATGGTCTCCAATATGATTTCCCCGGCTTGTTCACCTTTGGCTTTGGCCAGAATATGCCAGAGTGCAGTTTCTCGGTGAGGACTCAGCATTTCAATCTCATTCAGAAAGGTATACAGCCTTTTGGTGAAGATATAATTCGAGAGATGATGAAGATTAGATAGGGTGGAACTCAGTACGGAAAAGACGGGAGATCCCGATCTGAGCCCAAATAAATCTACAATACTGTCGATCGTACTCATCGACATTCGTTTGGTAACCGGACTTTTTATGCTTTCCTGAAACCCTGCAAAATTTCTCATTTCCTCCAATTCTATTCAGGGGGTAATGATATTGAGTAGAAAGGGAAGGTGCAGACTGCATAACCATGTGGTTATGTCGTTCAAGGTTCAGCACCAAAATAAATCTGGAGTCCGGATTTCATTCAACAGATCAAAAAAGGCCTCTGATCATAGATCAAGGGCCTTTTATATTGAAAAATGATCGCGATTAAAACGGAGGAGGGCATTCCTCATGGTGTTATTCTGCTAAAAATACAGGCGGTATAACAGACTCACATTCCGACCGGGTTCCAGGTTCAAATCCTTTATAATCGAAAGGTGGTTGATGTATTCCTCATTAAGCACATTATCCATCCGAAGGGAAATGGTGTGTAAGTAAGAACCAGCTGTAAAGCGGTACTGAGCAAATACATCGACCAGGAAAAACTCCGGAGTACGTGATTCAAATATTCCCAAACGCTCCTGTTCGGCTGAATAGGTGAATCGTGATCCTATTTCCAGCCCGTCTTTGTTGTAAGTAAGAGAGGCGTTTGCTTTAAAAGGGGGGATGAACGGAAGAGAACGGGTTTCGGTAACCTGGTTTCCATTCGCGTTGGTAAAAGTGGTGTCGCGTTCTCCAATCGTGAAACTGGCGGATGCCCCAAGCACCAGATGGTTTACAAGTTCTGTTTCTCCCTGTACTTCAAATCCGTAGAGCAAGGCTTCTGTGCTTAAGAATTGAAAATTATTAAGGGTGGGGAACCGGTTATTGCGACGCCCGGTATTCTGAGCAAACAGGTAATTACTGAAGTCATTGTGAAATACAGCAACTTCGAAGAAGGCATCCTTCCCTTGCCAGCGTGTGAATAGCTCTTTTGCAAATCCCCGCTCGGCTTCCAGGTCCGGGTTTCCTATTTCAAAGGTAAAGGTTGCGAGGTGAGGCCCTTCCGAATACAATTCTTCCAGTGAAGGTGCACGGAAGGAGTGCATGAGGATGGTACCAATAGAGAAGCCTTTACCTAGTTGCTGAATCGCGCTGATGGAACTGGAAAGAGCGGTATAATCGCGGGTTCGGATGTCTCCAATGATAGATGTGGGGTCATCCTCAACCGGAGTATTACGAACAAAATCGAACCGGAGTCCGCCTTCCAGCCTAAGACCGCCCAGTTGTTTTTCTTCGATAAGATAACCGGCCAGTTTATAGCTATTTGCATCGGGGGTTTGTGCTCCGATAACCGCATAATCTTCAAATTCACCCCAAATTCCGAAGGTACCATGGTCCAGCCACCCTAACTTTCCGTGCTTTGCCCGAAGTTGAGCCGTGGAGGTCACCAACCCGAAATCGGTTCCTATACTACCCGACGATTCAAACTCCCGGTGGTTGTAGTTGTTAAGGATAAAATCGGCTTCAATGGTTTTTATGAAGGAAGAGCGGAGGATGTATTCCCCCTTGAGGGCGTAGGTGAACTTCCTCATTTCAAGATCAACTCCACTGGGGTGTCCTCTTGGATCCGGTGGAATGCCGTAATCACTGATGTAATGCCCGAGAGACCCGCCGATGTATCCCCAGTCTTTGACATAACTGACGCCAATGGCATTATTAGTGGTAGCGTATTGAGTGTTTTCGATCACCCCTTCCGGCGTCCGGGTTTCCCCACCAAGCCGGCCATTCAAATGGGTATTTACAACGAAATTCTTATACGGAGTGGATAGATTCAAAGCTCCGGATCCACCGCGGTCAACGGTTCCCCCACCCAGGGTTAAGGTACCCGATGTTTTGGAAGGTAAGGTGGTGGATATGAGGTTGTTCACCACATTTACAACGCCTCCCACTGCATTTGCGCCATAAGCCAATGCAGCGGCGCCTTTAGCAATTTCAATTTCTGAGCTGGCAATGGGATCAACGGTGACGGAATGATCACCCGTTTGATCCGAAATGTCACCGGTAGATAATCCATCCTGAAGAATGAGGATACGTTCGTCTCCCAATCCCCGGATGACCGGTCGGGAGGGGGCACTACCCAATGTACGTTGTTCAATGCCTGGTATATTGGCCAGGGTACTACCCAGGGTGGTACCTAAATTTCTGCGAAGGTCGGAGCCACTAACACTTTTAGAGGCATGACCGAGATTTGCTCCCGTGAGCTCATTGTTCTCCCCGATAACCTGTATCGTTTCCCCCGAAAGGGTGCTAACCCGTAGCCTGATAGTTAAAGTTACATCGGCATTATCAATTTCAACAAACTGCTTAAGGGTTTGATACCCTATGCGATGAAAGCTAATGGTATATTTTCCTTTTGGAACATTTTTTATCTCAAAGAATCCGTTGGCATCGGCCGTCGTGGATCGATTAAGTTCCTCCAGATGGACATAAGAAAAAGAGACCGATTCGCCATCTTCACTACTATTGATGGAACCGGATATGATAAAAGAAGCGTCTTCCGGGGTAGGCATGCCCATCCCGAAAAACGCTATTAAAAGAACTATGAGCATCAATTATTTGAAGCTAGTACGGCTTGGGTTACGGTAATTGCAATCTCCTGAGTGTCGAAGTCAGAATGGTCATTGTGGTACAACTGTAAAGTCATGTTAGTAGTACCTACTGCTTCAGCATGGATATGGAAGCTCCAGGTACCATCTTCTTCGTGCTGCTCGAATTCTGCAATTTCAGGAGTGCTGAATGTAGCTCGTAAGCTATACTCGTCGCCTTCTGGCTGGAAGAAATCTCCATCATGATCGATAAACTGAATCGTGATTAGAGGTGTTTCCTCGCCAGCAGCAATGGTAAATCCGCCAGTAACGTCAGCATCAGGAAGCTGAGTAACTACGTCTTGTCCGTTCATGCGTAGAACAAAGCCTTCGGCATCAGCATGTTCGTGATCGTCATCGTCAGATGAATTGTCGCAAGCTGTGAATGAAAGAGCCGCGAATAGGGTGATTACAGCCAGGTTAGTAAACCGGGCAATGGTATTGTGTTTCATGTTGTTATGAAATATTACGTTTTAGGGTTTAATAAGAGAAAAAAGGGGAATTAAACAGCAGGGAAGGGTGGGGCTCGGCCCTCGAATATTCGGGGATGAGTACCTGCATTTGCAATAGCTATCGTATGCTTTACATCGACAGAGACCTTGATCGTAGGACTTGAAAATTCTTGCGACTCAGCAGCCAGTTCAATCGAACATAGTGAGCAACAATGATCCTCATCTGATATATGGTGATGGCCTTCTTCGTGCTGGAAGCAGGTAGTGGTTTGTTCATGAAAATGAATTGCGGAACCGACTACACCTGTGCCAATCAGGAGGATAAGTACTAATGCAATATGTGATGAATATTTTTTCAAGAGGTTATAACAGCTATCAATAACATCTATTCAGTAAAAATAGGTTTTCAAACGTTCAAAGTGTAGTTTTTTTGGACATGAATCAAAAAAATTACAAAACGAGCATTGTTCACCATGGAAGAAATGATCACACAAGCAAAAGACTGGTTTTTCGGGCTGGGTGAACAATATGGCGTCAATCCGATTATTTTTGGTAGTATTTATGTAGGGGCAATTCCCTTTTTCACACTCTCAATCGGCTGGCTGGTACGCAATTATCGCAAGGGACGAAGCGTCATACTTCCCGCGCTGGCAGCTACATTTTTCTTTATATCTGCCTATTTATACCTCATGATTGCAGGGCAGAATGTACCCGTTTGGGTATATGCGGTGGTGGTAGGTCTGGTTGTTGGAGGGGGCTACTCAACCATAAAAAAAGTGAGAAAACAGTTATCCGATCCGTCTTCTGATGATTGAATGGTTACAGCATACCTGGGCAAGTATACTTGAGTTGGGAGAACGGCATAACGTCAACCCCATTTTATTTGCGGTGCTGTATGTGGGTTCAATACCTCCCTATCTGGCTTCATTGGGATGGCTGGCCCGTAATGCCCGGTTGAAGAAACAGGTGCAGTTACCTATTTTATCCACCCTCTTCTTTTTTATTGTGCCCTCCCTATACATCGCCATTTGGGGCAGAGATGTTGCGTGGTGGGTGTACGCGGTCATAGCCGGATTTATCATATATGGAGGGTATTCCACCGTTACAAAGATTCGTTCACGCATGCATACCCCTTCATCCTGATTCATTGACCTGATTTAAATATTTAAACCCATACCGCGCATTACCTATCAAACCCTATTATGAGTACATACGAATTTGACATGATTGTAATCGGCGGTGGTGCCGCCGGACTTACTGCATCCGGAATTGCAGCCAATTTAGGAGCAAAGACCATGATGGTGGAAGCCCATCGCCTTGGCGGAGACTGCACCTGGACAGGGTGCGTGCCGAGTAAAGTGATTCTTAAAGCAGGAAAAGTTGCCCATCAAATACGTAAAGCCAGTGCCTATGGACTTGTGGATAGCGAACCCAAGATCAACTTCCGTAAGGTGATCGAGCATGTTCATCATCTGAGGCAGGAGGTGTATGAAGATGCTGACCGACCTGAAATCTTTGAAGAAATGGGTATAGAAGTGGTTCATGGGTATGCTGCTTTCCAGGATAATCATACCATTTCCATCGCAATGGATAACGGAGGTACCCGATCCGTATCCTCCCGTTATTTTATTATTGCAGCCGGTGCTTCCGCTTTTGTACCACCCATTGAGGGACTGGATACCATAGACTACCTCACGAATGAAAGCTTATTTGAGATCGAAGAGCAGCCAGAAGAGCTATTGATTGTAGGAGGCGGACCTATCGGTACCGAAATGTCGCAGGCCTTTACCCATTTGGGGACGAAGGTAACGGTAATTGACCGGGCCAATCGCATTATGACAAAAGATGATCCGGAGCTGGTGGAAATCCTTCAGCATGAACTGGAAGGGCAAGGGGTGCAGTATGAGTTTGAAGCATCCATCCAAAAGATTCAAAAAACAAGGAACCGGATACAGGTGATCCTGGAACAAAACGGATCCGAAAAAACGGTAGAAGGCGACCAGATACTCATGGCTACAGGTCGTACTCCAAATCTGGAAGGTCTGAACCTCGAGGCCGCCAGAATAGACTATACGAAACGGGGCATTACCGTAAATGACTCATGTAAGACCAACCAGGGGCATATTTATGCTATTGGGGATATAACCGGAAGGTATCAATTCACGCACATGAGCGAACACATGGCTAAAGTAGCCACCACGCATGCCTTAATGAAACTACCCATGAAAATAGATGACAAGCATGTGCCCTGGGCTACTTTCACCGAGCCGGAACTGGCTCATGTTGGGGCTACCGAACAGCAATTGCGCGATGCCGGGCAGTCTTTTACCGTATATCGGTTTCCGTACTCTAAAATTGACCGCGCGATTACAGAGGGTGAACCGGTCGGGATGATTAAAATCTTTGCCAAAAAACTAACCGGTAAAATTTTGGGGGCGTCTGTGGTTGGAGCCCATGCTGGCGAAATGATTTCGGAGTATGCCGTAGCCATGAAAAACGGAGTTACGTTACGGAACATAGCCGATACCATTCATCCCTATCCGAGTTGGGGCTTAGGAGCACGGCGGGCAGCCGATCAGTGGTACATCAAAAATCAAAGTGAGGGCACCGTAAAATGGATTAAACGAGTATTCGGGTACCGGGGTGAGATCCCGGATTACAGCGACCCGGACCGGATTGTTTAAATCGCCTGAAGCAGGAGGTACATCAGGCCGGTTCGGAGGCCTGGATTTCCTGTAACTTGGTGAGCGCTCGTCCTTTCAGATTATCAAACAGTTCCTGGTTTATAGCTCCTGTGGTAAACTGGTAATATATCCAGATGATATACGTGGCCATCACGTCTTCATAGCAGTAGTGCTCAATCTCTGCCAGCTTATTTTCCTTAAACATGGTATACACCTCATTACCTTCTCCGGTCTGCTTAAAAGGAATACCAATCAATTGCCCTAAATGTTTAAGCTTGGGCCAGGAACTTGCCCCGTAATTACTGAATTCATCCACCAAATCGATGTTGGCCTTGCTATAACGATATCGTATTTCGTGCATACCCATTCTTGCCGGCATTTGCAGCCCATGCTTCATCGATCGGTAGGTAAGTACAGGGATATCAAAGCCTTTTCCATTATGATGAACCAGTCCGAAGTCTTTGTAGGTATTCAATGCCGCAAAAATCTGCTCCAGACCTTCCTTTTCGTTGGTACCATTCCAGGAAGCCTTGGTTACCGGTCGCCCATCATTTGCAATCCACAAGCCAACCCATGACACCATCCGATGATACATAGGAGGTAAAAACCCTGATTTGTTTTTTGCCAGGTCCTCCGCAGCCCGCTCCAATAATGCATCCTCTTCCAGATCAGGCTCGTTAAGGACACTTCGTACGAAGGCAATATCCGGTATGGTCTCTATATCAAAAATGAAAAGCATGGCTTAGAGTAAGATTTTCAGGAGTGAAAGAAAAACGTATTCCATCAACGTTCTCCGGCAGTACTATCCAAAAAACGGGCTTTTAATTCTTCCAGAGATAAACCCTGCCCCAGCAACCACATCAGTTTTGTTGAAGCAGCTTCAAGAGTCATATCCGCACCGGAAATAGCCCCAAGCTTTAACGCCGCTTTACCGGCTGCATACTGATTTAAATCCACAGCGTCATAATCGGCCTGAGATACAAGGGTAACAAGTACTTCAGCATCCGAACACCGCTTTAAAAAAGGGCGCAAGTCGAAGGCTCCTTTTATGGGAAAATTTCCACTGCCATAGGCCCGGACAATGAGACCTCTGATGGATGTCAGATCTAAACAATCGAGTATGCGGGTATTCATGTTCGGGTAAACCGTAATTACAAAAATACCGGGATCAAATGCATCATTAACAAGCAGCGGTGTATCTGCTGAAGAATACGATTGGGTTACTTCGATATCGATACCAACTTCGGCCAGGGGAGGGAAATTGGGAGAACCAAAAGCATCAAAATCACCCACACTCAGCTTAGTGGAACGGTTACCCCGGTACAACGCATCATTAAAGCAAATACTTACTTCTGGTATGTGTAACGTTGCCAGTTGTATAGCATTGATCAGGTTGCGGAGGGCGTCAGTTCTTACATGACTCATAGGAACCTGGCTGCCGGTAAAAATGACGGGCTTCGTCAGATTTTTAAGCGCAAAACTAAGAGCAGAGGCTGAATAGGCCATGGTGTCGGTACCATGCAGCAGAACAAAACCATCATAATCGGAATAATGGCGTTCTATGCATCGCGCCATCTGTTGCCAATGTTCGATGTGTAAGTCAGAACTATCCTCAAAGAAAAGGGGATGGGTGGAAACCGTCGCGATTTCATTGAGTTCAGGTATTTCCCTGTACAACCGGTCCGACCAGGCTTCCGGATCTAACTCGACCCCGCGATCTTTTGCCCGCATCGCGATCGTTCCGCCTGTTTGGATCAGTAAAATATTTTTCATGTTGACTCTTTGCCCGGCTTGTTTAAATTGATGCTTCCCAATCCCTGACAGAATTGGTGTGTTCTTTTAGAATATTGTGATCAAATCTACCTCAAATCTTCATAAAAGGTAGGTATATGTACCGTTAGTTAACAATCACCAGCGCTCTCAGAGCTGTTCGCGCTACATTACCAGGAGGTACCCATGAAAGTGTACAATCCCACCCGAATCAGGAATATTGTGCTGCTAGGCCATTCCGGCTCCGGTAAAACAACCCTTGCCGAAACCATGTTGTTTGAAGCCGGAGCCATTAACCGAAGAGGAACTGTACAGGATGGAAGTACAGTATCCGATTATCATGAAATAGAGAAAGAGAAGGAGAAATCAGTATTTGCCTCGTTTATGAATTTAGATTGGAGAGGCCATAAAATTAATCTTATCGATACACCGG
>JBCBST010000129.1:0-8848 GCA_039819115.1 Bacteroidota bacterium | reverse complement strand
GTGTATTTCGCGTTATTAACTATGTTTTCTGAACGCTCTATTTCTAATCTGTTATACTAAAGAAATGGTGTCTCTTCCATATCATCTAAATATTTATTTACTTTCAGGATAACCCAAACGGCCAACTCCTTTGCTCCTTCAAAAACCTATTGCTTCTGCTATTTTGGTATTTGCCGTGCTTTTGTTCGGCGGAGTGGCACTATCCCGCCTGTCTATTGAGCTGATGCCCGATGTCGCAGAACCTACCCTGCTGGTTCGTACCGATTATGCGGGAGCCCCTGCAAGTGATGTGGAGTTACGTATTAATGAACCTTTGGAAGGTGTTTTGAGTGGTGTTCGTGGCGTACAGGCGGTTAGAAGTCTGGCCCGCCAAGGGCAAGGCCTGGTATTTCTTACCTTCAACTGGGGCACCGATATGGATATTGCCTTTCTTAATGTGCGGGAAAAACTGGACCAGGTTCGGTTTTTCCTTCCCGAAGAAGCAGATCGCCCCCAACTCATCTATACATCGGCATCGGATCAACCCATTGCCATTCTTGCAGTTACCTTAAAAGGAGTTGAGCAACCAACGATTGAGCAGCAACTTGCGCTTAAACGTTTAAATGAGCAGGTACTATCACGCCGGTTTGAGCAACAGCCAGGAATTGCACAGGCAATTATCGTTGGTGCTATCGAACCTGAAGTGCATATCAGATTCAAACCAGCCCTCATTGAACGTTATGGTATCTCTTTATCAGCTATTCAACAAGCCGTACAGGATGCAAACGTATTTACAGCTTCCGGTGAGTTACGAGACGGATGGTACCGATACGCCATTAAAGTAGAAAGCCGGATAAACCGCCTGGACGATATCCGTGCCATACCGGTTATCTCCCTGGCAAGTGGCCGTGTGCTTAAACTTGAAGAAATCGCTGATGTGGAACTGGCACGGGAAGATCCTGTTTCATTCGCCCATCTAAACGGGCAGAATGTTCAAAATATCCTCATAAAGAAAGAATACGGCGCCAACACGGTAACGGTATTTGAGACGGTACAGCAAACCCTGTCCGAACTGCGATCCCAATACCCAGATGTGGAGTTAACCGTTGTAAAGGAAGAAGCCACCTATATTGAGAATTCTATTTTCAACCTCCTGCAAACCCTCTTCTTAGGTTCTATTCTGGCATTCCTGGTTCTGTTCCTCTTCCTGAACGATGCCAGGACTCCCTTTACGATCGGGATTTCAATACCGGTGAGCATATTTCTCACTTTTCTGGCCATGTTCGGTCTTAATATCCAGCTTAATATCATTTCCCTCAGCGGACTCACGCTTGGCATCGGCCTTTTGCTTGATAACTCCATCGTAGTGCTCGAAAACATCAATCGTTACCGTAAACAGGGTGTTCCTCTGTTAGAAGCAGCAAGAAAAGGAACAAGAGAAATTGCTCTTCCTGTCACAGCTTCAACATTTACGACCATATCTGTTTTCTTCCCCCTGCTTTTTTTGGGAGGCTTTGAAGGCGCTTTTTTTCGTGATTTAGCAGCAACTCTATCTATTAGCCTGGTTTCTTCTCTGCTGGTTGCTTTGTTCATCCTCCCTGTCTTTGCCGTACAGTTCAGCCAGTCCAGGACTCCCAAAGGATTGTTTGCAGCTATTTCATCCATCCTTGAACGGATCATTGAAGCTTATGAACGTGGGTTAACAACCTTACTTCGTCGTCCATGGCCGGTAGTGGTTGGTACCGTGCTATTAGTGGCCGGTGCGGTTTTTACGTTCTCCATCATCTCAAAAGAAGTGATCCCCCCTTCCGAACCTAAAGAAATAACCTATCACATCACGCTTTCCGGCAATACCGCCCTTCGTTCTACGGATGAAGCTGCCAAAAAAATCCAGACCTTTGTTCAGGACCGATTGAATACTAATCGCTCGGTGCTAAGCATTGGAGGCTATACCGATGCATCCAGCCCGGCTTCTATTGTAAATGAAGCCCTGAACAAGTTCACGCTTTCAGTAAACGTTTCAGGTTTTGATGATGCCAGGATGGCTGACCGGCTGATTCGATCGTATGTGGCAACTTTTGCCGATTGGTCGCTAGAAGAAGTGGAGAATCAGACGTTTACCACATCCTCTTCCAATTCGGACGCGCCTATCCAATTCTCCATTGTAGGTAAAAACAGGGCACTTAGTGAAAAAGTAGCAGAAGCCTTTGAAAACTATCTGAAAGGAAGATTTGCTGATGTTCGTTTGCAAAAAAAGTATCCTCAAACCATACAATCGTATCAAATCCGCTTTCTCCCCGATCAACTGTTTTTGTTTGAACTGACCGAACAGGAAGTAATCACTTACCTGGAATCGCTAAGCCGTGGAACGTTCATTACCGACTGGAACCAACAGGATGAACAGGTGGCTATCCGCTTGTTATCAGACGCTGGTACATCAGTCGATCCTGAACAAATGGTTTTGGAGCTTAAGAACAAGCGTATTCCCCTATACCGTGTTGCTTCGGTTGTACCCGTAACGGAACCAGAGCAACTGGAGCGTACAGATCAAACCGCGGTGTTAACGTTTGCCAGCTCGTTAAGCTTTGTGGATTGGTGGTGGCGAAAAGCAGATATACGTGCTGCCGTTCAGGAGTTCGTAAGCGAAACCGGGTACGAAGTTCGTGTCAGCGGCAGTGCGTTACAAACCATAGCATTGCTACAGGAAATGGGCTTACTCCTGTTGATCAGTATCATCCTGATTTACCTGATCCTGGCCATCCAGTACGAAAATCTGAAGTATCCGTTCATCATCATACTGGCTATTCCGCTGGCCTGGATTGGTTCATTCTTTGCAATGGCGATACTGGGTGTAAGCCTTAATGCCCTTTCTTTTATGGGGCTGCTGATCCTTACAGGAATTGCCGTGAATGATGCGATTTTGAAAGTCGATTTCATGCGTCGTTATCTCTCTGAAACCGGAAACCTTGATGAAGCCATCCGCCAGGCCGGTATTCACCGGTTCAGACCGGTGGTCATGACCAGCGCAACGACCATCCTGGGACTAATCCCCATGCTGATTCCCTATGGCGATGGGTATATATTCCGCCAGTCTCTGGCCGTAGCTTTGATGGGCGGTATGCTTACCAGTACCTTGCTTACCTTATATGTAATCCCTATAGTATTCAAATGGTTAGAAAAAGATAAAACCAGAGCATCTGTACCTAATGCAACACTTCCATAATCTCCATATCCAATCACTTGTTTGTTTGGCATGCTCTACCCTACTGCTTCTTAGTTTGTCGGCATGTAAACGGGAAACCCGAACACCGGATCGTGCAGATCTGAAAAGCATTGAAATTACACCGGAAGTTGTGTTTTCCGTTGTTGATGACGAACCGCTAACATTCTTTATCGAAAGCAGAGGTGTTGTGGAAGCCACCCAATCTTTCCCCATCAACCTTCGGATTGGTGGATTTATTGAAGAACATGCCATAGTGGATGGAAACCAGGTGCAAAAAGGGCAAATCCTGATTCATCTTAACGAGCAGGAATGGCTGCTACGGGTACAAGAAACTTATAATGCACTTATTAAAGCCCGAAGTGATTATGAAATCTATACCAGCCTGCGGGAAGAAAGCGGGGCCATTCCACGTGATTCCCTGATCCGGGTTAACACCGGTCTGGCTGATGCCGAAGTAAGCCACAAACGCGCGAAGCTGGATTTGAGCTTCGCAAAAATCGTGGCCCCTTTTTCCGGCGAAATCTCCACCGAACAGTTTTTAACCGATGGTGCTTTTGTCAATACGGGTACTGAACTGGGAACTCTCATCAATACACAATCCCTCCGTGTTCGGTTTGATGTATTGGAAGCCGAGATTTCGAGTATTGGTATAGGATCAGAAACCACCGTAATAGCACCCTCCGGGGAGGAATTAACCGGCAAGGTTGTGGCTATCTCCCCACAAATTGATACGGAGACCAAAACCGGTAAAATATTGGTAGAGATAAAAAACCTCGATGGCATTTTGAAACCCGGAATGACTGTGGAGGGAAGAATTTTCGTGAGAGAAGAACGCTCCAAAGTCCGTATGCCTCGTGCAGCTTTATTAGAACGGGATGGTCGTACCCTGATTTTTAAGCTCCATTCCGAAATAGACGAAGTGGAATGGATTTATGTACAGCCCATAGCCATGAATACCAGATTTGTGCTGATCGATCATCCTGAAATAAACCCCGGAGACACCCTGGCCATCGATCAGCATTTCAGCATCAGCCATCAACAAAAAGTGAAGCCCCTGATTGTGAATTAGCTCCTTTCTAAACATGCACCATCTTCTGCGCCGCAAATATCTCATCTCATTTTTCTACATCGCGGTGTGCCTGGTTGGATGGGCATCATGGACAGCCATTCCCATAGAAAATGCACCTGAGCTAAACCTTCCTTCTCTTACCGTATCGTATTCCTGGGGAAGCACCTCACCTGAAATAGTGGAACAGGAAATCACCCGAAAGGTGGAAAGCGTAGCCTCTAACCTTCGGGGTGTGCGGGAAATATCATCCAACACCCAACAGGGACGATCCAGTGTTACCATTACCTTTTCAAAGCAAACCCCGGTTGACCACCGGATACTGGAACTGAGGGAGTTTTTATACTCGATTGAGGAAAATCTTCCCGTTGCGGTTTCTACTGCTACCATAAACCGGCAAATCCCTAAGGAACTTCAGGATCAACAGACGTTCATCATTTATACACTTAGCGGAGATCGTAAGCCGGATGATCTATTGCGTTACGCCCAACGGAATATCAAAAACCCGCTGTTTGGATTGGTTGGTTTAGCCAATATAAAGCTGGAAGGAATTGAAGCTCCCGCATTAATCATCGAGTTTGACCGGGATAACCTGGAACGGTACCAGCTATCGCCTTCTGAAATCCTGGGCACTCTGAGAGAGCAGTTGGGCTGGAGATCTTCAGGATTTGTTGATCAACTGCAAAACCGGTATACGTTATCGGTACCCCCTCAATTCACGTCGGTTGCCGAACTGGAGAGTTACACCATACCATTACCCAATGCATTAAAAACCTTGCGTTTAGGTGATGTAGCCGATGTCAGGGTCTCAGAATTTCCAGCCAAGACTAAACGACGTATTAACGGGGCTCCCTCGTTAACTATCGAATTTGAAAAAGAGTCGGGCGCTGATGCGCTTGCCCTTTCCAATGCTATTCTTGAACGAATGAAGAAACAACAGGCAAATCTTCCTGAAGACCTTACGCTTCGCCTCCAATACGATTCTACTGAGAATCTGACCCGCCAATTCGATCAGCTGAAAACCCAGGCCATGTTAAGTGTGTTGTTCGTGTTTCTGCTTGTCCTGGCGTTTATCAGAAAAATACGGGCACCGCTGGTCATTATCGGAAGTGTGTTGTTTTCTATCTTTTTGAGTGTTTCCATCCTGCTATTTATTGAATATACACTCAACGTAATTACCCTTGCCGGGCTTACTGTAGCCCTGGGTATGATCATTGATAATGCCGTTGTGGTATTTGAACAAGTTAATCCCGGACTTCCTTCAAACAGAGAAGACCGGATAAAGCACATAAGAACCACACTTCCTTTAGCTTTGGTGCCTGTATTAGGCAGTACCTTTACTACCATAGGTATCTTTATGCCCCTTCTTTTTGCACTGGAAGAACTGCGCCTGTTTTTAATCCCCCTGGCCGCCGCCCTTACGCTTACGCTCATAAGCTCGGTTGTTATCTCCTTTACCTGGATACCCTATGCCCTGATCTGGTTGACTCCCGGCGACAAAACAGCAAAAAAGTCAACATACTCCTTACTTCCTCTGAACCAGTTACTTTGGGTATTCAAATGGCGGTATCGCTTGCGTTGGGTACTAACAGGGAGTCTTGCCCTCTCACTAGGAATTCCACTTTTCCTGATTGAAGAACCGGATTGGGAAAATTCCAGTTGGCCGGAATTCACTAAAACCTACTTCGAGAACCGAGAACGCATCGATCCGTTCATCGGCGGCATCCCCTATCGATTTGCAAAAGAAACGTATTTTGGTAGTCCGTGGCAGGGAACGTACGAAGAAATTGTAACCGTAAATATACGTCCGCCACAGGGTACTCCCCTTTCTGAGATTGATAAAATAGCGGCTAGCTACGAACGTATTGCCAAACCCTATGCTCATGCATTCACTTATTACGAAGCTCAGCTTTCAGAACATTTCGGGGCTTATTTAAAATTTGTTGTAGATCCGGAATACCTCACACAAAATGATCCCTATATGTTCTATGGAGAAGCCATTTACCTGGCGGCCCGTACTGGAAATGTGGCGACATCCGTGTATGGATTTGGGGATGGAATCAGTACTGGGTTCGGAGGTTCCTCTTCCCAACACACCATAACGCTTACGGGGTATTCGTATCAGGAACTTCTCGAAATGGCTACTTCCATCAAAACTCGCCTGGAGCAAAACCGAAGAGTGCGGGAGGTTGATATCGCTTCGCAGAGATACTTTTCCCGATCCGATTACCAGGAGTATAAACTGGCATTAGATGAAAACCGGATTTCTGCTCTTAATCTTGACCGGAGACAAGTACTGGCTGCCCTTGCCCTGGATATTAACCCCGAGAATGCCTTTGGCAATATTGAATTTGAAGGTGAAGAAATGGCCCTTATCGGCCGGGAAAAACAGCGTACGGCGTACGAAGAGGGATTGATGCAACGCGTGCGTTCTACGGAAACGTCCAGTTTCTCTCTGGCCACTATCGGCGAGATCCGAAAGGAAAAAGCATTAAGCCAGATTCGGCGAAAGAATCAATCGTACGAGCGGGTTATCTCGTTCAAGTATTTAGGAAACTACCGTATGGGTAACACCTTCACGACTTCCATCATTGAAAATACCCCCGTTCCCGTAGGCGTTTCCATTTCCGGAAATCGGTTCCTGTTTAACTCCACTGAAGAGAATACCCGAAACCTTATGCTCATAGCATTACTAAGTATCCTCAGCGTTTGGATGATTGTGGCCGCTCTTATGGAAAGCTGGAAATACTCTATCCTTGTAATTTCAGCGGTTCCTTTTGCTCTGATTGGGGTAATGGCAGGCACACTTGCTAATGACTTAGCCTTTGACCGGGGCGCCATTGCAGGAAGCTTATTGTGCATTGGAGTAGTAGTAAACAATGCGATCTTATTGCTCCATAAACGACTAAGACTCAGGGCATCAGGTATTAACGGAATTCGAAGCTGGATTTATGTGCTGAAAGAAAAGCTACGTCCTATTCTCATCACTACATTAACCACTATATTCGGCTTATTGCCTATGATTTTGTTTCAGGGCGATGCCTTTTGGGAGAATCTTGCAATTGTTGTGTGCTGGGGGCTTGGCTTTAGTACGGTTCTATTGATTGTAATGGCCGGAGTTTTTGCCAGAATGAGGGTTGATTAGGCGTATGGGGTGTTGTCAGTAGTCAGTTATCAGTGGGCAGTAGTCAGTAGTCAGTAGTCAGTTGTCAGTGGGCAGTAGTCAGTGGGCGGGGGGTGGCTTGTAGCTGATGATATCTTCGATACAGTTGGATAGTTCATCCCGCATGAATTGCACTCTTTGTTGGAAATCTTCTTCGGTGAGTCGTTTGAAGAGCCACATCAGCCATTTGCAGTATTCCTCCCGGTCTTTGAGTTTCGAGAGCCCCATCCGTTGGTTGGATTCGGTGAATTTGATTAACCCTTTTCTCGTCTTTTTGTACACAATACTCCAGGGCAGGGCATCAGATTCATGAATGATTTCCACCGTAATCTTTGCCCTCACCCATGTAAACTTATCGCACTCCGTATCCGACTCCAGGTTCAACCGGTGCACTTCTTTCTTTCTGAAACCATAGTCTCTCTCTAAAAACTCAAACTGATGAATGATATAGTCGTTGCGATAGAGTTGTTGCATGCTCATCCTGGTTACAGAATAGATGGAAACCCAGGTTTTTTATTCTGAACCACTGGCGTTGAGCTTCGCTTCCAGAGTTTGAATCCTGTCGTTTTGTTTGATCAGATACAGGGTTAACTCCTCGATCTTTTGCAGGAGGATAGAATCCATGTTGCCCAGATTAATACCATGCCGGGTTACTTCTGCCTCATTCGGAACCCCCGGAAGATGACCATATTCGTTTATATGTTGTTGAACCTCTTTGAGCGTTGGCAAGGTATAGTTCTGTTCGAATACAAAATCGGACCAGTCGCCTGCCTCTACAATGATTTCCCTTGCTCCAATTGACCCACCAACCGCCAGTTTATGCGATCCTGTCAGGAACGTTCCGATTCCGACACCTCCATCTGGGTTAATTCTCATCCTTACCGCGGGATCCTCGTCATGGTTTTTGGTATAGAATTCCAGTCCCACAATGTTGGAGTACACACTTCCCGAAAAAGCGGCAATACCGGCCCATTTATGGTTGGTATATTCACCGAATTCAAGCTTAATACCCACCCCGGGTCGGTCATTTTGTGAGATATGATAGTTGGAAAAGGTATTCCAGGCCAATCCATTAAGATCACTGTTTGTATATAGATACCCATTCACGGTAAGGTTTCCAGGAACGGTTTCATGTTGTGCATAACCATACACTGACATAAAAGAAATGAGTACGAGTGTTATGTAAGTTTTCATAGAATTATGTTCGAATTGATGATTTAAAGGTTCTGAGGCCCACGATTTGGGCTGTAATTTTGGAGAATCAGACAGGCCGAGTTCGAATGGAAACCAAAGCCCATCACAGCTTAAAGATTAGTGCCAGGGTACCGACCGCATCTTCTGTGGCGGTGGAGAAACTTAACCCGGGTTCTATGATTACATGGGTACAGTGTGGTTTACCCAATGCAATTCCGAGGCC
>JBCBST010000128.1:0-8926 GCA_039819115.1 Bacteroidota bacterium | reverse complement strand
GGGATACAGCGCGGAAGAGCCGTAAGTACTAAAATGACCATTCCTATTGTTTTTAGCCTGGAAAACGAAGGATAAGCCACCGACAGGTTAAAGACTGCAATGTATAATACTCCGAACCAACTTTTTTTCAACCATTTGTAACCTTTCCATATTCCCCTCGTAGCGGGCAACGAAACAACCAAAAATGTATCGTCTATGCCCGCTAAATTACAAAAATCGAGAAAGGATCGTATGTTGTCAGGAGTGTGTGGCGGATTTGCAGAATACTTAGGTTGGGATTCAACCCTGGTTCGCATCTTATTTATCATTCTCCTTATCTCCAGTATTGGAACAGCTACACTGGCCTATTTTATACTGGCCGTTGTTATGCCTGAGTGATTTACGTTCTACATAAAAACCTGCCAAGTGCAGGTTTTTATTTTTTGTACGTAGCTTCGGTTTTCTGTTTATTTATCCAACAAACTCACTAAGCCTATGAAAGTTGGTATTGTTGGTGATGCCGAGCGCGTTTTGGCATGGGAACAACACCTCAGACCACATCAGCTGGTGCGACAGGTTGATTTGGTCCGGTTTGTAAAAGACGTTGGTCACGTTGATGCCTGTTTTATCCTGGATGATTCGCCAAACAACCTCGATATTTTATTAAGTGGTATCCGTCTGGGATTGCACTGTTTTTTGGTTTCTAAACCGCCTGTGGAGCAGGATAAATTGAGGGCCATTGCTCGGGCTGCAGATGAAGCAGGGGTTTATGCCCAGTTATCTCATTGGCCCACATTAGCTCCATCCACTCAATGGATGATGAACCAGCTACCCAAACCAAGCCTGATCACCATTCATAAAGAAATAGCTCATAACCAGTTGGTACAACCCGCTCTTGAGTTTGAGCACCTTTGGCTGGACGAACTGGGCATTTGCCTTAAATGGATCAGAAGTGAAGTCCATCATGTTGAAGCCCGGCAAACGCTACTCGATGACTTATTACCTATTGGATTTTCTATTACCTTGCGGTTTGACAATGGTGCACTGGCATCGATACAATTGTATAGCGGCGCAGCTCAAAGTCATCATAAGAGGATAGCCCAATCCTCTTCCATTGTCCTCGAATGCGATGTTATTAAGCAAACCGTGCGTAAGGGAACCCTGCAAAATAATGCCCATCTTTTTTTCGATAAGGAGAAGTTTAACCCAGCCAAAGCCGCAGAAAAAGCGGCGTTAGCGTTCCTGAAATCGGTACAAATGAAGAGAGAGCCCTCCTACTCAGCTTACGATGCTCTGCAATTGGCAACGGTCTCTGAGCGGATAAAAAAGCGACTGGTAACTTTCAGATAATCTTAACTTTACATTTTGATAACATTTACGTAACATTGGAATGAACCAATCATGAGGAGGTATATCATGAAAAAGGTGATTTCTCTCGCATTACTAACAGCTTTTCTATCGCTAGGAGTAACCGCGCAAGTAGAGTATGAGATAAAAAACGAGAACCATAAAAAAGAAGTGGTTCAGTTAACGCCCCATATTTATCGTGTCACGTTTACAAACGCAGATGGAGAGATTGTCCAGACCGGACAGTATTTCGAACGCAATCAGAAGATGTTACCACATGGTGTCTGGAAGCTATTCGCCCCTGAAACGGGCCACGTGCTTACCAAGGCTAAATACAAAAAAGGAAAACAACTATGGGTAGAGACCATCATAGATGGTAAACTCGTTAAGGTTTATAATGAGTTTATTGCCTCTATAGACAGGTAGCTACTTTACGTAGAACCCGTTTTTTTGAAGGACTTCTTCATCTCAACTGAGATGGATGAAGTCCTTTTTTTATTTTTGGGGTTTCATGGATTGAAAAACAACTTTTAGCTGCTCTCTCTCCATCAGGCTGTCAATAAAGTTAAACTGACCCGCCTGCAATCGTTCTCCACCATCGATAGAAATACACTCGCCGGTCATATAGTTAGCCAGGTCGGACAGCATAAACACCGCAAGGTTAGCCAGTTCACCCGGCTCTCCGTATCGTTTCATAGGAATTTTATTCAAGAAGGCTTTTTCCATATTGGGATCGGGCACAAGCCGGGTCCATGCACCTTCCGTAGGGAAAGGACCAGGAGCGATCGCATTTAATCGAATTCCATAGGTAGCCCATTCAAAGGCCAGTGATCGGGTCATACTTAAGACACCCGATTTTGCACAGGCAGACGGTAGCACGAAGGCGCATCCTGTATGTTCAGCATAGGTTGTAACGATGTTGAGAATGGAACCCGGCTTTTTTTGATGGATAAGTGCGTTACCAAATGCATGTGTACAGTTAAAACTACCGTGTAGTACAATATCTATAATAGCTTTAAATCCACCCGGCGTCAGATCTTCTGAAGCTGAAAGGAAATTACCCGCTGCGTTATTCACTAATCCGTTTATCACACCAAAATCGGACTGAAGCTGATCGAACATAGAGGAAACCTGATGGTAGTCTCTGACATCGCATTGATACGATTGTACATTAACTCCTTCTCTTTCCGCTTTAATCGTTTCAACAGCCTGTTCTAACCGGGATGTTGTTCTCCCACAAATTGCGATCTGCGCCCCGTATCTGGCAAAATGCTGTGCCATGGTTAAACCTAAACCGCTTCCCCCGCCGGTTATCAAAATGTTTTTATGTGTAAGCGTGTCGGAAGTATACATAGCTATTCGTAGTAAGGTGTTGTGATGTATTGTGTATACCGCGTTTAGTTAGCGGTCTCAGTTGGTCCAAAGATTCTCAAAAATACCGGCAGCTCCCATACCACCACCTATACACATGGTGACCATACCGTACTTTTGTTTCCTGGCTTTGAGTTCATGCAAAAGCTGAGTGGTGAGTTTTGCCCCGGTACATCCAAGTGGATGTCCCATTGCAATTGCACCTCCGTTGACGTTTGTGATATCCGGATCAAGATCCAGTTCCCGCATCACAGCTAGTGATTGAGCAGCAAAAGCTTCATTCAGTTCAATAAGATTGATCTCATTTAAGGCAATTCCTGTCCTGGAAAGCACTTTTGGTATAGCTTCAACCGGTCCGATTCCCATCAGCTCCGGTGCAACTCCTGCCACCTGGAAACCTACATACCGGGCCAAAGGCTTCAGCTTCAACTCTTTTACCTTTTGTTCACTCATTACCAAAACAGCTGAAGCCGCATCGTTCATTTGCGATGAATTGCCGGCCGTTACCGAGCCACCTGCTTTAAATACCGCTCGTAATCTCGCCAGTGCTTCGATATTCGTATCTTCTCTTGGTCCTTCATCCGTACTAAACTCAAAGGATTCTTCTATTAGATCACCATCTGCCGACACTTTCTTTTCAACAACCTGGATTGGTGTAATCTGCTCGTTAAACAAGCCCTGTTCCCATGCATGAATAGCTTTTTGGTGACTTCTAACCGCAAATTCGTCCTGATCTGATCTGGAAATATTGTACCGTTCAGCCACATTCTCAGCGGTCAGCCCCATACTTATAAACACCTCCGGCCGATTATCCATCAACTCAGGATTTGGCTGTACCGACATGCCCCCCATCGGGACCATAGACATGGACTCCACCCCTCCGGCCACGATCACATCAGATGCACCGCTCATGATACGTTCTGCTGCCATCGCAATGGTTTGAAGACCTGAAGAACAAAACCTGTTTACCGTTACACCGGGCACAGAATCCGGCAGTCCACCCAAAATAGCGATTTGGCGAGCAATGTTGAGTCCCTGAGAAGCTTCAGGAAAAGCGCAGCCCATAATCACATCATCTACCTGTGCAGGTTCCATTTCGGGGCATCCCTTCAACAACCGGCGTACAACAGCTCCGCCCAGCGAATCGGGATGGGTAAACCGAAGCGATCCCTTATTGGCTTTTCCACAAGCTGTGCGGGTGGCGGAAATAATGTATGCAGCATTCATTGTTGGCGGATTGAGTTAATTGAAGGGATATGTTATACCCGGAATCGTGAGTTATGATATATTTAAATGGTTACGGGTCATATTACCAGTTACTAATTCCGGAGTGGTTTCCCGGTTTTCAACATGTGTTCCATTCGGGCATGTGTTCCCGGGTCTCTAAGGCATTCTAAAATAGCTTCACGCTCCAGGTTCAGGAGGTAAGATTCAGGAACTTCCTGAGGTTCGCTCAAGTCGCCCCCTGCAATAACATAAGCCACACGTCCAGCTACTACTTTATCGTATGGAGTAATAAAATTCGATTCGCTCATCACGTAAAGCATAAGCTTCATGGCCGAAAGCGCCGTTTTTCCCAATACCCGAATGGATGCCCGCGTTGGAGGGGTATAGCCTGCCTGAACCAACTGGAGTGCTTCTTCTTTTGCCTGTTTGATAAGCAGATTGCGGTTCATAATCACTGAATCTGTTTCCAGAAGAAATCCAAGTGCTCTGGCATGATGTGCGCTTTCCGATACACTGGCCATTCCAATGGTCTTAAATACTTCCCGAACATAAGCCAGGGGATCTGCATCCCCCTGAAGATTCTTCATTGTTCGTTTCAGGAGCTCGGTCGTTCCGCCACCTGCCGGAATCAGGCCAACACCGATTTCAACCAAGCCTGCATACAATTCATGAGATGCTACCACGTGATCGGTATACATCATAAACTCGCACCCTCCACCGAATGTAAGACCAAAAGGAGCGCTTACAGTGGGTACCTTCGAATATCTGAGTTTGAGTGCGGTACGTTGGAATCCGGTTACGGCTTCTTCAATACGTTTATAATCTCCGGCCTGAAGCGCCATCAGCGCTTCTTTCAAGTTGGCCCCGTACGCAAAATTATCTCCGTCGTGACTGATAACGAGCGCATCAAAATGTTCATGGGCTGTATCCAGCCAGTGTTCCAGTGTCTGAACCAATTCGAACCCCAGTGTGGCATACGGTGTGGTAAACTCAAATAAGGCAACGCCATCGCCCAAATCGTGTATGGTGGCGCTTGGGTTTTGAAGTACAACAGGGTGTTTTCTTTCTGAAAGAGGTGCGCTTTTGATCTCCCCGGTTGCAGCAGGCGAACGTCCGATTAACTGTTTTGTAGTCGGGTCATAGACTTTGCTTCCAACATAAAACTGATCACATCCGGCAGCCTTCATCTCCTGTATGAGTGCCGGTATAGGCTCTCCTTCCTTTTCCAATCGTTCGACTACATTGGTTATTCCAAGAGCGTCCCAACGTTCAAAAGGACCTAGTTCCCAATTAAATCCCCATTTCATAGCGCGGTCAAGTGACAGGGGTGAATCTGTTATTTCAGGTATACGATGTGCTGAATACAGGAGCAGCTCTTTTTGTATTTCCCACACAAATCTACCGATTTCAGTATCTGAAAAAGCCAAAAAGCGTAATCGTTCTGCCGTATCTTTAATGGCACGGGCTTCTTCGAGGACCGGGTCTTCGGTTTTTTGCTGTGGTTCGTACTCCAGAGTTTCAGCGTTAATCACCAAAAAGGCTTTTCCTTCTTTTGTATGTGCTTTTTTGTAGAAACCCTGACCGGATTTATTTCCGATTTTTCCGGATTTGACCATTTCCATAAATGGATGGGGTAGCTCAAACACTTCTTTTCGCTCGTCTTCCGGAATTTCGGGAAGCAGGTTACCGGCAACATGCGCAATAATATCAAGTCCGGCCATATCCCCCGTTCGAAAAGTGGCTGCTTTGGAATATCCGGTGAGCACTCCGGTGAGCATATCGATGGTTTCAGCACGATATCTTCCATCAAAAAAGGATCGCATAATACTCGCCATTGAGAATACTCCGATCCGGTTAGCGATAAAATTGGGGGTATCCTTTGCAACAACTACCCCTTTTCCCAACACCTGTTCGCAAAACGTAGACATGAATGCACTCACTTCCGGGTGAGTTGCCGGGGTGGATATCACTTCCAGCAATTTCATGTATCGTGGCGGATTAAAAAAATGCGTTCCGATAAAATGAGCCTTCATCTCATCAGATACATGGACACTAATTCCGGAAATAGGTAAACCCGATGTATTGGAACTCACGATAGCCGAAGGTTTTCGAATGGCATCAATCGTACTCATCAGGTTTTGTTTGATGTCCATACGCTCAACGATCACTTCACAAATCCAATCCACATCGGAAACCAGATGCATATCGTCGTCAAAATTCCCAACCGTGATCCGGTTTACATATTCGGGCAGTGCAAATGGCGCCGGTTTCAGCTTCAGGATCGTCTTCAGACTATCCTTTACTTTTTTATCAGGATGTGCGGGATCATCACTCTTAAGATCGAGTAGTACAACGTGCAAACCGGCATTTACACAATGCGCGGCAATCTGACTACCCATAACACCCGATCCGAGAATGCCGACCTTTTGTATACGATATGGGGAACGAGACATCTTATGTGATTATTCGTTTCGGTAAATGGAATCTATTTCTTTGCGGAAGTGATCACGAATAACACTTCTGCGTACTTTCAAGGTGGGAGTAATCTCTCCTCCCTCAATTGAGAATGCTTCATCGAGAAGCACAAACTTTTTGATGCGCTCCCAATGGGGCAAGTCACGGTTAACCTTATCTATTTCCTTCTGTATGCGCTTTAACACATATTCATTGGTAGCTTTCTTTTCTTCGTCCCACGGATATCCGTTCTTTTCGAACCGTTTTCTCACGTTATCCCAGGCGGGTACAATAATAGCTGCGCAGAACTTCTCAAGATTGCCGATGACCACCGCCTGATCGATAAAACCGCTGGTCACCAATGCATTTTCTATCGGTTGAGGAGCCACATATTTACCGGTCGACAATTTAAACAACGATTTTTTCCGGTCGGTTATAAATAACCAGCCATCTTCGTCTATATGACCAATATCACCCGTACAAAACCACCCATCTTCCGTAAAGGCTTCTTCGGTTTTCTCCGGTAGTTTGTAGTACCCTTTAGTTACATTCGGGCCTTTGGCCTGGATCTCTCCATCTTCAGCAATACGTAACTCTACCCCAGGCAGAGCTTTTCCCGACGACCCAATTCGAAGTTCACCAACAGGCGGTCCGGACAGTACCGGCGATGTTTCGGTAAGACCATATCCTAATCCGCAATACAAGCCCAATCCATTCATGAATCGAGCAATTGAGGGAGCAAGAGCAGCTCCTCCAACATTCATGCCGATGAGGTTTCCACCAAACAGCTCCTTAATTTTGGAGTACACCAGCTTATCTGCAACCTTCCGCTTCTGCTTTTCTATGAAGGTGGGTATATGCTCGGGTTCATAATGTTCGGCCATATGAATAGCCCAGTAGTACAGCCGCTTCTTTAGTCCGGAGAGTTCCTGACCTTTTACTTTTACACCCGTCACAATTTTCTCTAACAGTCGCGGTACTGTCACAAAATACACGGGTTTGATGATCATAAAATCGGTCCGGATTTCATTCACATCCTCGATATAATAAATCGGTAACCCCAGGAAAGCATACATATAGTAAGCCGTCCGCTCAAAAATGTGGGCCAGGGGCAGATAGGACAACACCTTGGGATTGTTGATGTCTTCCTTCTTGAATGGAAATAGTTTATAGGAAGCCAGGGCATTGGATACGATGTTACCATGAGAAAGCATGACCCCTTTGGGCAGGCCTGTTGTACCCGATGTATAAATTAACGTGGCAAGACTATCGGCGGTCACCCCGGCTTTAAGCTGATCAAAAAGATCCGGGTGCTCTTCCATTGTTTCAGCTCCCATCCGGCATACTTCATCAAAGACCTTGAGCTTTTTGTGGCGGGATGGGACAATGGAGATAATCGCCTTTACACATTCAATACTCTTAATCAGAGGTTTGGTATCTGCAAATAGCTGGTCGTTGGAAACCACATGAACTTTGGCTTCCGAGTTATCGAGAATGTACGATATCTGGTCTCCCGGCTGGGTAGTGTAGATAGGAACGACCGCAGCACCCAGTGCAAGCACAGCCTGATCAACAACTAACCATTCGGTACTGTTTTCGGCATGTATAGATACCTTGTCTCCGGGCCGAACACCTAACGCGTACAAGCCCATGGCAAACTGTTTAACCCGCTCTTTAAACTGTTCGATGGAAGTTTCCAGCCATTCACCATTTCGCTTAACTGCAGAAAAAATACCCGAGGTATTGCTTGCATACCCTGTCTTAACCAATTCCTGTAATGTTTGGGGATCACGACTCATGGTGTTTTCTTTTGTTCCATATATAACATATGTACTGCTTTCTATGTACTTTTGAAAGCGTTTCCAGCTGCTTTATTTTACGAACTTAACAGTGTTAATCAAATTTTAAGATTCATGTTCATCGAAGAGTCCATCAGAGAGAAAGTAGACGCCTATCTTGGTAGTGGGGGCCAACCTCATATGGGGCACGCATTGGGTATAGCATTCACTCATATGAGCCGGGATAAAATGATGGCTACCATGCCGGTAAACGAGCATACCGTTCAGCCATTCAGAGTACTACACGGGGGTGCTTCGGTCGTTTTAGCCGAAACCCTGGCATCGGTAGGAGCTTGGATGAATCTGCATGGAAACGACAAAACAGCGGTGGGTATTGAGATTAATGCCAACCACATCCGGTCGGTGCCGGAAGGTAGAACAGTAACCGGAATTGCCGAACCTATTCAAAGGGGTAGAAGCATACACGTCTGGAAAATTACCATTGAAGATGAGAAGGGTCGCCTGGTTTGTGAGAGCAGATGCACCCTGGCTATTGTAGAACGAACCAAGGGATAACCAGTGTCAAAAAAGGGATAGCCATAGCTACAGAAGACTGCTTACGGGAGAGGTTTAGTCATAATGTAATTGGTTAGTTTAGCCCCTTTTACATCCGCCTGATTTTCTTTCAACACGCTAAATCCCATTTTTTGACACTGGTTATCCCTTGGTTCGTTCTACAATAGCCAGGGTGCATCTGCTCTCACAAACCA
>JBCBST010000127.1:0-8991 GCA_039819115.1 Bacteroidota bacterium | reverse complement strand
ATTTCGCTTACCGAAATGCTGGGTCGCTTTTTTACCAATCGTAATCAGGTGAATGTCTTCTCTTTGTCCGGCAATATCAGCTACGTATTGCTCAGCTTCCTTGAACAGGTTGTTGTTGAAGCCTCCACACAGTCCCCGATCGGAACCAACTACAATAAGTAGTGTACGCTGGGTACGATCGGGTTTACGCAAAACCGGGTTTGAAGACACCACACTGCCTACCAGTCTTGAAGCCACTTCCTTAATCTTAGCAGCATACGGGCGGGTCTGAATCATACGATCCTGAGCCTTCCTTAACTTTGCAGCTGCCACCATTTTCATGGCTTTAGTAATCTGCTGGGTATTGTTAACCGTGCTTATTCGGTTACGTATGTCGCGAAGGTTTGGCATGTGTTATGCTTCCTGAGTAGCCGTTAGTTGATCTATTGCCGTTTTAGCTGTTTCAATCAGCTTAGCACCAAATGAATCATCAAGTAAACCAGTGCCAGCCAGTTCTTTCATCTCCTGGTCAAATTTAATGCCAATTGTTTCCAGGAACTGGTTCTCAAACTCGCGAATTTGAGAAACTTCAAGTTGGTCTAACAAACCTTCGGCATTCACTTTAAGCAATGCTATTTCCTGCTCAACCGGAAGTGGTTTGTATACGTCCTGTTTCAGCAATTCTGCGGTACGCTCCCCTTTCCGAAGCTGGGCCTGAGTAGCAGGATCCAGATCAGAACCGAACTTGGCGAATGCTTCCAGCTCACGGTATTGGGCTAAATCAAGTTTAAGCGTTCCAGACAGCTTTCTCATGGATTTAACCTGTGCAGAACCTCCTACACGGGATACGGAAATACCAACATCGATAGCCGGACGAATACCAGAGTTAAACAAATCCGTATCCAGGAAGATCTGCCCATCCGTAATAGAAATCACGTTTGTCGGGATATATGCAGAAACGTCGCCGGCTTGTGTTTCAATAATGGGAAGCGCCGTTAACGATCCACCACCTTTAACCATAGGCTTGAGAGGATCGGGAATGTTGTTCATTTGCTGGGCAACGGAATCATCGTTAATGACTTTCGCTGCGCGTTCTAATAATCTGCTGTGGAGATAAAATACATCACCAGGATAAGCTTCCCGTCCCGGAGGTCGCTTTAGTAGCAGTGACATTTCACGGTAAGCAACCGCTTGTTTAGAAAGATCATCATAAATCACCAGGGCATGGCGTCCGGTATCGCGAATGTATTCCCCTACGGCCGCGCCAGCAAATGGGGCAATGAACTGCATAGGTGCTGATGAACTTGCCGGAGCAGAAACGATTACCGTATAATCCATAGCACCGTTTTCTTCCAGCACCTGACGGATACCTGCTACCGTAGATCCTTTTTGCCCAACAGCTACATAGATACAGAATACAGGATTTTCAGAATCCTGAGTGGCTTTCTGATTTAGAATAGTATCGATAGCAACCGATGTCTTACCGGTTTGACGGTCACCAATAATAAGCTCACGCTGACCACGACCGATTGGTATCAGGGAGTCGATGGCTTTAATACCGGTTTGTAAAGGCTCTGATACCGGCTCTCTGTAGATTACACCAGGAGCTTTACGCTCAAGCGGAAGTGTGATGGTAGTACCAGAAACAGGTCCTTTTCCATCCACAGGATTACCAAGTGGGTCAATAACCCGTCCAAGTACTCCTTCGCCTACCTGAATAGATGCGATATCCTTTGTACGTTTTACGGTATGGCCTTCTTTTACCGCACTGGAAGAACCAAACAATACGATACCTACATTATCCTCTTCCAGGTTAAGAGCCATCCCGGTAAGCGGCTTGCCATCTTCACCAAGAGAGTCAGGAAGCTCGACCAGCTCCCCGGCTTGTACTTTAGAAAGGCCATAAATTCGTGCAATACCATCTCCTACCTCAAGAATGGTTCCCACATCATACACATCAGCTTCGTTACCGAAACCGGAGAGTTGTTTTCTTAGAATTGCAGATACTTCGTCTGGTCGTACTTGACTCATCGTCGTAATTAATTTCTGGTTTTAAGGGTGGTAATCCTTTGTATTAGCTTGCAAGCAGCTTCTCTTCGAGCTGCTCTAATTTATGCTTGATGGTACCATCAATGATAGTATCACCTATTTTAACAGCGAGTCCACCTCTTAAACGTTCATCTTCTACCACATGAAGCTTTACCGTTTTATTGGTTGTTGCTTCCAAAGATTTGGTTAACGCCTTTTTTTGTGAACTGGAAAGAGTCGAGGCTGTTCGGGCTTCTACCTCTATAATGCCAACATGATGATTGTATACCTGTGTAAAAGCAGCCATAACCTGGTGCAGAATATCTTCCCGGCCTTTGCGGGTGAGCAATTCTAAAAACTGGTTAACCAATGCTGTATTTGTTTTCTTAAAAAGTGCTTGTAAAGCCTCCGCCTTCTGATCGGATTTGATGATGGGGCTCTTAAGAAACATCATCAAATCCCGGGAATCCAGGATCGTTGAAGTGATGTCTTCAGCATTTTTCAATACTTCATCGAGCTGATCGGTCTCGATGGCCAACTGCAATAATGCATTCGCGTAACGACGAGCTGCTTTGCTAACAAACATGCAATCAATTCTTGGAAAGGTCGGTGATAAATGAGTCCACCAACTTGTTGTTCTTTTCTTCGCTTAGTTCCTGATCAAGAATCAATGAGGCCGACTTGATAGCCAGAGCAGCAACTTCGCTTCGAAGTTCAAGCAGTGCCTGCTTCTTCTCTTGCTCGATACTTGCTTTGGCCTGGGCAATAATCTCTTCCGCTTCGTCTTTAGCTTTTGCTATATGCTCAGAACGCAATAACTCGGCTTCCTCAACAGCTTCCTTACGGATTTGTTGAGCTTTAGACTCTGCTTCTCTTAATGCCTTTTCGTTGTCTTTTGAAACTTTTTCAGCCTGAGCCAGTGCTTTTTTAGCCGACTCAAGTGAATCATTGATTTTTGATTCACGCTCCTTCAATCCCGCCATTATTGGTGGGACAGCATATTTAATCATAACACCAAGGAATACGATCATGGATATAAGAATCCATAATGCAAACCCCGTGTTAAAGGATAAAAAACTGCCCCCTGCTAGTAATAGCGTCATCTTAATCTCGATTAACCGATTTGGATGTTGAGCGCAAGAAGGATACAGATAACGGCACCAAGTAGGGCCACACCTTCGATGAATGCTGCGGTAAGAATCATGGCACCACGAATGTCGCCTGATGCTTCTGGTTGACGAGCAATACTTTCTGTAGCTGCTTTACCGATCATTCCGATACCGATTCCAGCTCCGATTGCTACGATTCCAGCTCCAATACCAGCTGCTAAAAGTCCCATAGTTGTACGTAATTAAGGGTTATTAGATAATTATGTTTAGTGTGAAAGCTCCATTGCATGATCTTCATCTCCCTCGTGGTGATGGCTTTCTGCAGCCATACCAATGAACACTGCCGAGAGCAGAGAGAAGATATAAGCCTGTAATAAGGCTACAAAAGCTTTTAGTGCGTATAACGTGGCGGTTAAGGCTACAGAAATCACGCTTACCCCATATCCCGCTACTGCACCAAATGCTTCAGCAAATATGAAAATCAATCCAAGAACAACGATGATCATGATTTTGCCTGACAACATGTTGGCAAACAAACGTATGGCCAGTGCAAATGGCTTTGTAAATAAGCCAATCACTTCCACAAAAATCATGAGAAATTTAACGCCAGTTGGTACGCCCGGGAACCAGAAAATGTGCCCCCAATAGTCTTTGGTGCCACTAAACTGGGTTATAAAAAAGGTAAAGAGTGCTAACGTACCGGTAACGGTAAGGTCTGCAGTAGCCGTGGCAGCCCAAGGCAACAGTCCAAATAAATTCATGGAGGCAATGCCCATAAATACAGTAAACAGGTAGGGTACATACCGGTCTGCTTTGTGCTTATCGATGTTGGCCCTTGCCACTTCGTCGCGAATAAATACAAATAGTATTTCAAAAATATTTTGCCAGGGACCTTTGGGAGCAACATAAACACCCACGCCTTTTCGATACCTGCGGGAAGCTACAATGGTAAGCAACACCACAGAACCCATTCCGAACCAAAAATAGATTAAATGAGAAGTGATCGACATATCGAAGGTAACCACTCCCCCATCGGCAGGGACCAATGCATGATCCTGATCCACAAAATCTCCGGACTTGATAGCCGATTTAGTACTGGCGTATACACCAAATTGACTAGCTCCGCTGGCGTCAGACCAAAACAGGATTCTCGGCAAATAAAGCTTCATCCCAAATGCTTTAAAATAATCATGGTCGGCAAGTGTGCCTACTACATCAATAACCGGCTCGTCTTTTGCGTCGTCTGCTGAAAAAACCTGGGAAGTGTTTGTAGCTATAAAAAGGAGGAGTAAAACTAGGCGACGCAAGGTCTGTATCATTACTTCTGACTGCTGCTCTTTTTCAAAATTTGGTTAATGAAGATCATCTCCATAACAGATTGACAAAGATAGGAAATAATGAAACTAACAGTAAAGAAGATTTCCTGAATTTTTGTTACTCCAAGCAGTACCCCGAACAGTGCCAACACTAACACAAAACGAACAACAAGGGATATAAAAAAGGCCTTAATAAAGGTTTTGTAGGATGCATCCCAGAAAAAGTTGATGACCCAGGCACTGCTTAAAACAAAAATTGTGCTTAGCAGAAACCCAGAAAGAATAGCCACAAACTGAGTACGTTCAACAAAGAAAATGGTGAGAATAACGAATACCAATCCAGTGAGATTGGCCAATACATACTTACGAAACACTAGTCGGAGTCTTCATTCAGCCGGTTTGAAAGACGAAAGATAAGAGAGAAGAACAAAACAAATCCGATAAAAATGCCTGCCAGGAGCAACCATGGAGAAGTCTCGAAGACATCATCCAGCCACAAACCCAATAATAGCGGAACCAGAAGACATGCTGCAATTTCAGCGCCAAGTCCAATGTACTGGCGGTACTTATCGGGTAGTGAAAGCACCTCAGGCTGTTTTTACTTTGGTCTGCATCGCAAACTCGGCATCATTTAACTGAGTACCACCTTTTACATCATCCCCCATTTTGCAAGACCCATTAATTTGGGCTCCTTCTTCCACGATGAGAGATTTAGTATGTATGTTGCCATCGATTATTGCATTCTGTCGAAGGATCAATTTGTTGGATACACGAACCTCACCCTCAATTCGTCCGGCCACGTCAGCATCTGATGAGGTTACATTTCCAATGATTTTACCCTGAGCGGTTATGATTAGCTTTCCTTTAGAAACGGCTTCTCCCTCAATTTTACCACTAATACGTACATCCGTAGAAGAGTGGATATTACCTTTTATTCGGGTTCCTTCACTTATGATATTGACGGATGGAGAATGGTTGTTTGTATTACTCACAGCTTTCATGGATTTATTGGAATTAAACATACTATTGGATTAAATAAGCTAACGGATTTTGTGGAGAACCACCTTTCCAAAGTTCGAAATGCAGATGCGCACCTGTACTTAAAACCCCAACATTTCCGGCCGTTCCCAAAATATCTCCTTTAAGTACTACATCCCCTTTTTTCTTTGAACTGGACTTACAGTGCTTAAACACACTCAGCATACCGTCATGATGTTGTACGGTTATGGTAAACGCATGAGATACCGTCCAGGTAACATTCGTAATCACTCCGTCCGATACATTTCTGAATGGTTCATCTTCGCTTGTGGCAATATCAATTCCGAAATGCCCATCCTCAGGTAAAAATTCGCGGCTTATTGTTCCTGCTAACGGCATCGAGGTTGGAAACTGTGAGGTTGTACGTGCGTCTGTTTGCGTCAGAATCTCGCTCCTTGAGAACAACTCGTAGGTTTCAACAGGTAGTGGATCGTTGGCAAATAATACTTCAGATTCTGATCGGTTAAGAGCCTGGAGCATTCGGTCATTTACCGTGAGTGTGGTATCCAGGCTTAATCGGATGACCTGTTTAATCTCTTCCAGTTGCTGGTCGCGTATAGTAAGAGAGTCCTGCAGAGATGTTAACCGTTCTCCTAGTTCCATTATATGTTCTCTTACCTCTTGCTCGTCGCTGGTAAAAAACACACTACGTAAGGGAGTAAGCCCTAACAATGTGCCGAACAGCAGGGATACACATACCATAGCTACAGTAAGTACATAGAACAGAAGTTTTGGTGAGAATTGAAAACTTTCGTCTTCTCCGGGGCGCGTATCATCAAGAAGTACGACCGATATTCGTTCTTTTCTTCGTTGAAAAAGGCGTTTTAAAAAGAAAAGCATTAATGGCTGATTGACGTTAGTAGGTCGGCTAGTTGACCGGTTAGGGTTACCCTGTTGTATCGTTCAACATGTGCATTTAAACTAATCGTAAAACCATTTGCACGCCAATCAGTAATCAGACTCAAAAGTTGTTCTTTTACTTCTTTTTTTTCCAAAGGGTTAGCTACCCGACCTGCCTGGCACTCTGTAACCACCTGTGTCTCAATACCTTGATGTACCAAAGCTAAAATGGGTTTCCCTGCGCCTAAGTATTCGAACAATTTTCCTGATTTGATTTGTTGGTATGATGGATCAAAATTAGATAGCATCCAAACAGCATCGGTCCTTTTTGTGTTAGCCACTGCCACTTCATGAGTTACATACCCATAGTCTGTTACGAATTGTTCTAAATTCAGGCTCCTGATCCTACCTTTAATTCTTTGATCTAATCCACCCTGGAAATGAAGATGTACAGGAATATTCAGAACTCCTTCGCTGATGAGTTCAGAAACGGATTCCAGCAGCACATCGGGCTGATTGGATTCATAAAATAAACCGCTATATAGTAAATTGAATGCCCCTTCTTTGTACGCTAAGGTTGGATGTACGGTCTTTTCAAAATCTTCGGGGTCATATCCATGTGGAATGACGGTTGTGTGCACATCCACATCCGGATGAGTTTCGGATAGTTTTTGAAGCATAAAGGAGTCCAGCCCAACAATGGCATTCGCCTCTTGCAGACAGGTTTTTTCCATGGCTATCATGTACTTATTCTGCCAAGCCTTAAAATCGATCATAAAGTGATTATGAGTCCAGGAATCCCGGTAATCCAGTACTACAGGCACGCCGGTCTTTTTCTTCAACTCGGTGGCGATGAGGTGATTACTGAATGGAGGTGCTGTAGAAAAAATCACATCGATGTGTTCCTTCTCTATCACTTCCAGTGCCCGTTCAACGGCTGGCCTGATCCAGGCTTTTTTGTTGTCTGGCAAATAGAAGTTCCACATCCACCGTCTTAATAGCCTGCGGATGCTGTCGGGTATGCCTTTTACATTTCGTACTACTTTACCGGCAACCTGATCGGGTGTATGCGCTGCAACCCGGTATGTGGTGAGATTCATTGCTTCCAGCTCTTTCTGCAAAGAAGCATCAAATTGAGTATATGCGCCGGGTTGAGGAGCCAGAATAATAGGTTCCCAACCATAAGCCGGAAGGTATTTAGCGAACTTAAGTGGCCGTTGCACACCACTCCCTCCCATTGGAGGGAAGTAGTATACAATAAACAGCACTTTTTTCATTCTACCAGTCCTTAAGAAACAGAGTAATTCGGCGCTTCTTTCGTTATCTGGACAGAATGAGGGTGACTTTCTCTGTAAGCGGCCGCTGAAATCTGAACAAATTCAGCTTTTTGCAGCTCTCCGATATTTCCAGCACCGGCGTAGCCCATCGCTGCACGAAGTCCGCCTGACATTTGATGTACCACTTCGGAGAGGTATCCTTTGAATGGAACACGCCCTTCAATACCCTCGGGTACCAGTTTCTTTATATCGTCTTCCACATCCTGGAAGTACCGGTCTTTAGAGCCTTTGTTCATGGCACCAATGCTACCCATACCCCGGTAACTTTTGTATTTACGCGATTCGTAAATGATCGTCTCTCCCGGACTTTCATCTACACCGGCAAACATAGAGCCCATCATAACCGCATCGCCTCCACCGGCAATAGCTTTTGGGATATCTCCGGTTTGCTTAATACCACCATCAGCGATCAAACCTATCCCGTTTTTACTGGTGAACTCCGCTACTTCCATAACAGCACTTAACTGCGGAACACCAACACCGGTCACAACACGGGTTGTACAAATTGAACCTGGTCCAACCCCTACTTTCACAACATCAACCCCTGCTTCTGCCAATGCCTCTGCTGCAGCTCGTGTGGCAATATTACCTCCCACCACATTTAAATCCGGATACTGCTCTTTAATGGATTTAACCATAGAAAGCACACCCTGCGAATGACCATGAGCCGTATCTACCGTAATAATGTCTACTCCAGCCGTAACAAGTGCGCTTACACGATCAAGGGTATCTGCCGTTACCCCCACGGCCGCACCTACCCTCAGACGTCCCATATCATCTTTACAGGCATTGGGGAAATTCATTTTCTTTTCAATGTCTTTAAAAGTGATCAATCCAACCAGTTTGTTATTTCCATCAACGATTGGAAGTTTCTCTACCTTAAAATGCTGCAGAATCTGTTCCGCTTGTTGCAGGTTGGTGCCCTCCTTGGCGGTTACCAGATTCTCATGGGTCATTATTTCCCCAAGCACCCTTCCCATCTCAGATTCAAAGCGTAAATCGCGGTTGGTTACAATCCCAACCAGTATACCGGCAGCATCTACTATGGGTATCCCGCCAATTTTATGTTTACTCATTAACGACCGGGCGTCTTTAACCGTAGCCGTCTCCGTCAGGGTTACAGGATCCACAATCATCCCGCTTTCACTTCGCTTTACCAGGCGCACCTGCTCGGCCTGATCTTCAATACTCATGTTCTTATGGAGCATGGCAATACCACCCTCCCGAGCAAGTGCTATAGCCAGGCGGTATTCCGAAACCGTATCCATAGCAGCGCTTATAATGGGTATATTCAAAGTTAAGGTTGGGGTAAGCTGAACGGTAGTATCTACATCTCTTGGAAGT
>JBCBST010000126.1:0-9069 GCA_039819115.1 Bacteroidota bacterium | reverse complement strand
CCGACCTAGAAAAAGTTTCAATTGGCATGACAGGACAATTCCGTTTTCTGGGTGATCAGGCTCTTTTTGATGTGGGGCCAAGATTAAGTGTGAGACTATAGACATAAATAGAGAACACTTATTTGTTACGATAGACACGAAAACCTTTTTTAAATCTTCAAAACAATGATCAAGGCCTACTCGATTATCTTTATTTACGCTCTTTGCCAACTTATCCAACAAACTGCACATGCCCAGCAGACACTCCCATCCATAAAATTAAGCACGGGTTTTGGATATTATGACCCAAGTCGTACCGGTGAAACGGGCAACCTGTTCTTTTCCCGACTGCTATTCAAATTACCTACCGGTTTATATGTAGGGGGCGAAATAGCCACAAGCCTGGTATTTAATACCTTTGATGAATTTGGGTCACTTGCAGGAGAGCGCACCTACAACAATTACTACTTGTACAGCCTGCATGTGGAAAAACCTTTTTTTCTGGATGCCAAAAAAAATCATGAACTATCTCTGTCTTCGGGGCTCATTTACGTAGAACGTAAAGTGGCTGAGGTTGCTTTCGAAGATGGTGCTGAGCCCGGTACTATAACTCCGTTCATTAGCAGGACCAGCATCAATAGTAATGAAGGTGGCTCTTTTTTGGAGGTTAACTACAGTTATCATTTCCCAAAACTGAGCCTGGGTTTGAAAGCTCGTACTCATGCTCTTTTGGGTATTGGTCTCGGAGAGCTCATTCTTTCGCCCACTATAATGCTTAGGTTGTAAACAGGGAAATGGCAATGAATAGTTTACTAACCATTAATTGCATACTCCTGTTATTTCTATCATCCGGTTGTGATCTTCAAGAGGCACCACCAGCAGTAGTCCAGCCTGAACCTAACGGCTATATGAAGGCGGTTATAAATGGTGAGTCCTGGAGTGGGGATTTTCCACGTACTGGGTTCACGTTTATTGAACAAGATACCCTGATCCAGGTATTTGCAAGTCAATTCGATAGTGTACGATATCCATATAATGATACTATAGTATTCTCCTACTTTTACCAAGCAGGTGCTCATTCTTTTTCAGTGTTACGTAAACCTGATAAACATGAACAACGGACAGGGGGGTTCTATGTCGAGAATGACGGGGATGCCATTATAGCCTGGTATTACCCGATTGAAGACTCGGTCAATACGTTTACGGTGGAAATCAAAAAGGATGAAGAAAACCGGGTATATGCCGAAGGAACGTTTTCCATGAAAGTGGTTATAGACCCGGTGTACGACAACAAAGAACCCAATAACACCTTTCGCCAGCAGCCCGATACGGTATTAATAACGAATGGAGAATATCGCATACCGCTCAATGATATAAGCAACCCAAGGAACAAATAGCGGGCGAAACCCTACATAAGAACGGTTGAATGGAATCGGGTCTGAGTCTGTAGGGTTGCAAAGCGAACGACCATGTATACAAACGATGAAATCAGCTTTTCAGGACGTTAACCCATCCTCTTTTCCTCTTCATTTAATCGAAAAAACCTTTATTCTCTAAGGTCAATAAAAAACGGGAAGTTGATAGCTCCTTTATGAAAATTGTTTGTTGTGCTGTTGCAATCGGGCTTTGGCTTGTTTCCACCCCTCTTCAATCACAGGTTCGCCAGGACTCTAGCCTGACCGCGGATACCGATTCCTCGCAGATCATCCAACCAGCTGAAACGGATCCGTTTGAAACCTATCTTTATTCCTTTATTGATACTGCCCGTACCCAAATTTTCTATGACCAGTTGGGCCCGGCGCTGTTTGATACGGTTAAAAATCTGAACGTACGTAATATTGACTCCCGGGATTTCCTCAGAGGGTTCGGCCGTCAATACGGAGTCAATTTGTTAGTGGATAACCGGGTAAGCCGGCAGCTCACGTTTCAGTTATCGGATGTTACCGTGATCGAAGCCATCATCCAGATTTGTCAGACCAACGGACTGAGTTTAATCCAATCGGGTCAGGTATTCAGAGTACGGGAATATCAGCCGGTAGCAGCAGAACCGGTTCGGGAAGAATCCATTATCCGGCTGGAAGATGATCGTCTGTTCATGGACATCAAGGAGTTAACGGTACAGGAATTTGTCCGGCTTTTTGCCCAGGAAACGGGCCAGAATATCATGATCCGTAATGGAGTGCGTGGTAACATCGAAGGATTTCTCCAGGACATCCCACTGGAAGTGGGACTGTCGACCATGTTGAGTAATAATGGGTTCACCCTCAGAGAAAAAGACAGCGTGTTTACCATCGATCGGGTGGGTTTTCGGTCTGGTGAAGGCGGAGCGGAGGGTGCAAATACCTCATCCGATTTTTGGGTATCGGTTCAGGATGGACTGGTTAGCATGGAAGTATCAAATGCACCTATCGCAGATATCATCTCTGAACTCAGTTATCAATCGGAAGTAAGTATTATTACCTATGGCTTGCCCGATGCCCAGATCACGCTAAAAACGAGTAATCTTACCGTAGATGAAGTTCTTAATTACCTGTTGAGGGGAACCCAGTTTACGTTTAGAAAGGAGAAAGAGATCTATGTGATCGGGGATAAGAGCACGAGTGGAATTGCCACCACCAAACTGATCCGTCTGAAACACATTCGTCCCGATGTAGCTCTTGAACTGGTACCCCAGGGTATCAGCAACAATGCCGAGTTAAAGGTGATCAAAGAGCAAAACGGGATTATGGTGATTGGCACCAACGATGTTATTGTGGAGCTGGAAAACTTTATCACCGAAATTGATTACCCAACCCCTCAAATTCTCATCGAGACGCTGGTGGTGGATGTGCGGACTTCGAATATGTATGAATTGGGGGTTTCCCTGGCCCAAGGTGCGGCACCGGACAGCTCGTATTTTAACCCGTTTACATTACTCTTTGGTCAGCCCGGAACCGACGGTACGCAATCCGGGGGATTACTTGCCCAGGGAAGCGGAGCGGATGTTAACAACGCGTTTTTATCCAGGGGTAACCTGTTTGGTATTCGAAACCTGGGTCGCCTGCCCCGCGATTTCTTTTTCAGGATTCAGGCCCTGGACCAGGAGGGGCTGGTAACGATTCAGTCCAAACCACAGATATCTACCCTGAATGGATACACCGCAAGTATCGAAGTAGGTACGGAGCAGTATTTTTTACTGGAAACGGTAACTCCTTTGCAATCTCCCAATCAGATTATCACCCAACAGGCCCAGCAGTTTGAATCGATTGAAGCAGTAGTGAAGCTGGAGATCACTCCCTGGGTAAGTGCTTCAGGTGAGGTGACGGTTGAGATTGTCCCCGAGTTCAGTACGCCGGTTGGGTCCTTAGACCCTGATGTTCCTCCTACCATCAACAAACGTATTTTAAACTCCACGGTGCGGCTTCAGGATGGGGAAACTATTATCTTGGGGGGCTTGATTGAGGAATCAGAAACCGAAGTGGTAACCAGGGTTCCGGTTTTAGGTCGTATACCCTTACTCGGACGGTTATTCCGCAACCGGTTTACCGACACGGAAAAATCAGAGCTTGTCATATTTGTAACGCCGTATGTGTTTTACGGGGATGGATCCGACAACGCGCGGTGGAATCAAATCCGGGATGATATGAACCTCAATATCGACAATTAACATGGTCAAGCTCCCATTCCTGGAACGTACAGTAGTAGGAGTAGAGCTGTTTCCGCGCAGTATAAGGTGGGTAGAGCTTAATGTTCTGTTTGGGAGAGTTTCCCTGGTGAGTTACGGAGAAGCTGAACACCCATTACGAAGGGAGCAGTTTCAACAGATGAAAGACCAGTTGAAAGCCGATGCTTATGTGGTATCGGTCGTCGACGGCGCTCTTTTTGATCATATGCTTGTGGAAGATGCTCCTGCAATCGATTCAGTGGTAGAAGCCGAACAATGGGCTGAAAACAGAAATGGAGAGCACCTGGATACGCATCCCGGTCTTGAATGCAGTTATACTGTTACGGGCTTAAATGAAGATGAGTACCGCGGGTTTTTCCTGGGTATCCATGAAGAACGGAAAACCCAATGTATTCGGGAGCTGGAAGAATCCGATGTGCCGGTAGTGAATCTTGGTGCCGGAGTATTGGAGTCATCTTATAACCTGTTGCTGAATCCGGATGTTGTGACCGGGTATTCAGCAGTGCTTTACAGGCATCAGGATGAATGGGGTTTAGTTCTTTACCAATCCGGGCAGATCAGCCAGTTTTACCCATTAGGTCAGGTACCGGACGACCAGGCCATCGAACTTACAGAAGGCTACCTCACCACTGAAGAACTCGGGATGGAGGAGCAAGGTGAGATGTACACCTTATACACCTACGATCTCCCCGCTCGTAGCGGCATGTCCAGGCGATCGGTCCATAGCGCCGAAACCTTATCTGGTTTAAAAATAGGGGATCGTCCCCCGGCAGACTACGCCAGATGTGCAGGTGCAGCGATAAAAGCCTGCTTCCCGGATATTGATGGATTTTCGTTTACCAGTGAGGAAACTGTTCGAAGAGGCGTATTTCAAAATGATCAGAAGGAAGCGCTCCGACTGGGTATTTTACTCTTTGTACCTATAATCTGTGTGATGCTGGTTTTATATGGAGCGAATAGCATTCTTTCCTCTGAGTTATCGGAGACTACACAGATCATGAACCGGATTAAAGAAAATGTGGAACAGGTTGAATTTGAACAGGAGCGGGCTCTGCAACTAAGTCGCTCTTTCTCGGAAGCAAAGAACCTGGTACTGGAACGAACCAACCGATCCCGTTTTTTCCAGGTGCTGGAAAAAGCAATTATCGATGAGGTGTGGATACAGGGATTAATGGCAGAAGGAAGGGTAGTCCGCGTTACGGGAGAATCGGGTTCGCAGGTTGGTTTGACCCGTTTTATGATGAACCTGGAGTCGCATGTATTTACGGAATCGGTGGAGCTTGTAAAATCAGACACCGATGGAGAAAGTACCGGACAACAGAGCCCTACATCATTTGAACTCCTAGTACAGACCGCAGAATGAAGACGTTTTCTACCCTTTCCGGAAAGTGGATTGCAGCAGGAGAATGTATTCTCTTCCTGGTTCTGGGTATTGGTATCGTATTACCCTATGGTGCTCAACTGCTTGAAAAGTATCAGCTAAATAAACTTCAGGCCGAACAAATTCAGTTTATGAGCAACTGGCGCGAGCGTTTAGATACCCTGGAAGTAACTAATACACGGTATGAAGAAGGAATCCGGCAAATGGTGGTTCAGATTCCGGCCCGGCAGGATTTTTCGAGGGTGATTGAAGAGCTCTTTTCGGTATCGAAAACACATGATATCAAAATTAACGCTATTGTACCCCAACCCGTGGTGGTTGAACATGATTTCCTCAAGAAACCGGTTCAGCTTGCCATTTCAGGTTCCTATTTTGATGTGGCTACGTTCATCAATAAACTGGAACAGGGGGAATTTCTGATCCATGTGGTCGAAGTGGAACTTGAAGCTGATGAGCGTACCCGCATCCTCAAAGGTGAGCTTGTGCTGCATGTATTGATGAAGGGGGATGATTCATGAAAGCCTTTCTGGAAACCACTCCGGGTAAAATACTCCTTATCATCATTGTACTTTCCATCTGGGGCGTGAATGTGATTAATGTACGGGATTTGTTCTCATCCGATAATGAAACCGGTATCCGAAAGGCCCAAACCAATGAACTGGTCGATCCGACGCTACCTGAGGTGGCACAGTTCAGATATCAGCCCGGAAATCGTAATCCTTTCGCACCTTCTGCCTATCGGCCTGAACCTTTACAAAGGCAGGCCCGTGACGTGCCAAATCAGATAGCGAAACAAAAACCCATACTCAGTTTAACCGGGGTGATGGACGGTATGGCCATTATTCAATACAATAACCAGGAGAGTTATTTTGTTGCAGAAGGCGATACCTTTGAGAATGTGATTGTGCATACCATTACCTTGGATTCTGTGCGGGTGGAATGGGAATCGGAATTTATGACGCTAATTTTAAGTACCAACAAAAATGAACCGTAAGACACTTTTTTTGCAACTGCACCGGGAAGAAGGGTTCTCCTTAACAGAGCTTCTTATTGTATTAGCAATCATTGGCATCTTGATTATGATCGCTGTGCCCCTGTATCAGAACGTAACCACCCGTGCAAAAACCACGGAAGCACGAACCCAGCTTAGCTTTCTTCATACCCTTCAGAGGGCTTATCAACTTGAATATGATACGTACTCATCCAACTTCGAAGCTATTGGTTTTGAACAGGAGCAGCTGATCACAGAAGGTGGCAGGGCCCGGTATGTGATCAGCATTGAGGAGAGTACTACTTCTGGATATACGGCTACTGCAACATCACTGATAGACTTTGACAACGACGGGGTTTTTAACAAATGGCAGGTTGATCAAACGGGTAACATTCAGCAGGTCGTTGCTGATTAATTAACAGGTTGAGCACCTTCGGGGAATGCCATTCTGGATGTTGTCCGTACTAACGGGAGGAGTAGTATTACTGTACAGCCTTGCGCTGGTAATAAAACCCTCTGTCTATTCTTCAAATTGTGGAGATCTACCTAAACATGTAGCAGCAAAAGCAGGAATCGTTCTTGGTTCCGTTATGCTGAATGTGATGTTGCTCTGGCTTATCCCGCATCCATACGACAGCCCTGAGTTTGTGCAGGTGGTGTTGGTTACCCATTGTTTAACCATCATCTTTTGGACGGATCTGCTTTGGTTCATCATTCCCAACCGGGTCATCATCCCCATGGGCCTTGCAGCACTGCTTTACTTAAGCATATATGCCACACAAGCGATGTGGGTGGAACATCTGATTTCGGGGATAGGATTAAGTGCTGTACTATTTCTGATAAACCTGGTGACGAATAAGATCATCAAAAAAAACGGCTTTGGAACAGGGGATATCAAACTGGTTCTGATACTGGGATTATGGTTAGGATACCAAGTGTTCTGGGTGATGTACGGCGCTGTGATACTGGGCGGCGTTATTTCAGTGATAATGATTTCTTTACATGGGAGAAAAAAGTCGAAAGCAGTTCCGTTCGGGACGATTTTGGGGGCCACTTTTTTTGCGGTACAAATAGGTACGTACATTTGGAGTAACTGAGCATGGGTTCAAAAGGATGATATCCCAATCAATAACTAGGAAATGATATGAAATGCCTATTCATAGCTTTATTGATTTGTATAGTTAATAACGAGTTGTTCGCACAGACAAAAGTAGTATATACATATACGGATATGGAATATCCCACTTTACCGAAACTGCTTTGTTTGATGAGCTATAACGAGCATATTTATATCGAAAAGTTTCCGGAAGACCCGGGTGAGTCTTCTTACTTCGAAAAGGGAACCTATCTAACTGCCGGGGACACCTTAAGATTAAAGGCTAATGTCAGTGGTTTTGATGGGGGATTTTTGCAAGGTTTTTTTGATAAAACCTTTGTTAGAAAGGCGTTACTAAAAGAGAAAGGGCTATTAATGTTAAATCCTCATGATAATGAACCATTTAGGACTCCCGAATTATTGACTTTCTCAGAAAGCAGGAAAATGTATCGGGAGTGTGAAAGAATTAGAACATTTATCGATAAGTACCATAAATAGTCTACTACTGCTATGTATATAGCGTTACGGTTCTTGGGATAACTGATACAATCCAAAAAAGGATACAAAGGGATTGAACTAAAGAGAAAACCAGTCAATGAATGGCTTGGGGATGTGGAGTTACCCCCACAATCAAACCACTTCTTTCAATACTTCTTCAATCGTGGTGACCCCGGAAAGGATTTTCTTTTTCCCGGATTCAAACAGGGTACGATAGCCCAGTGACATCGATTTTTGTTTGATCTCTCCGGCATTAGCCTGGTTCATGATCAGTTCAGAGATTTCTTCCCGCAGTTCAAGGACTTCAATCAGAGCTACCCGGCCTTTATATCCATATCCGCTGCAGGTCTCGCATCCTTTCCCTACATAGCTTTTCGATCCGTTTGTGAGCTTGAGTCGGGTCAGGTGTTCAGCGGGGATATCCACCTCGGTTTTACAGTCGGTACAGATCTTTCGGACTAGCCGTTGAGCCACTACTAACCGAAGAGAAGAAGCCACTAAAAACGGTTCGATTCCCATATCAATTAAACGGGTAATGGCTGATGCAGCATCATTGGTATGTAGTGTGGAAAAAACGAGATGACCGGTTAAGGCCGCCCGGATAGCAATATCGGCCGTTTCTTTATCACGAATCTCCCCAACCATCACCGTATTGGGATCCTGTCGAAGGATAGAGCGCAATACGTTGGCAAAGGTAAGATCGATATCCTCATGCACCTGGGTTTGGTTGATCCCGTCCAGGTTATATTCAATGGGATCTTCAATCGTGGTGATATTATCGGTACTGGCATTCAGCTCGCTTAATGCCGAATAAAGAGTCGTTGTTTTTCCACTTCCTGTTGGCCCGGTTACCAGGATCATTCCATACGGACTTCGTATCGCTTTCCTGAATAGTTCCAACTCGTCCTTTTCAAATCCAAGATTCTCCAGGTTGAGTTTCAATTTTCCTTTATCCAGTACCCGGAGCACCATTTTTTCCCCGTATTGCGTAGGTAACGTGGATACCCTGAGGTCAATATCACTCGTATCCTTTTGCCTGATTTTTATCCGACCGTCCTGGGGTTTTCTCTTTTCGGCAATGTCCAGGTTCGACATGATTTTCAAGCGGGAGATCACGGCCTCCTTTTGCGACAAAGGAAGTTCAACCATTTCACGTAATACCCCATCCAGCCGGAAGCGGACCCGAAATCGATGCTCATACGGCTCAATATGGATATCACTTGCGGATCGGTCAATGGCCTCCTGAATAATGGTATCGACCTGTTTGATAATTGAACCGCTGAGGGTAAGCGTGGATGGAGTCATAGATAAATGAAAGGCTGGATCAGTAAGATGATACTTTTTTATGCGTTAAATCGAACAAGAATAATCTCATTCGGGATAATAACGCAATTCTGAATATACCTGAAAATGAATACCTCATAGATCACTGATCTTGTGGTTATACAGGAGATATTTTC
>JBCBST010000125.1:0-9119 GCA_039819115.1 Bacteroidota bacterium | reverse complement strand
AGTTCGTTTTTTCTAAAGACCACTGTATAAGTTTTTTATCCGATAAAACGCGAAGCACTTTAAGGAATAAATACCGGGTAGCTATATCATATTCATTATTAGCAAGCGCACTCCGGATTCTTTTGTCCAGATCTTCTTCCCGGATCTCCGATTCTGTAAATCGGGGCTTAATCCTTGAATTTGCTCTGCCCGTGATCATACTGCCCATATTTCCACCTAATAACTGATTCAGTAAGGCCAGAGCTAATGCCACAAGTATCAGGATAAACGTCAACCGCATAAAGGGTCCGAACAAGGGATGAGCAAACCATTGAGAGAGTTTATTCATCAAATAGGAGACGATGCGGCTTATCAGACTTTGCTGGGCAGGTGGCAAACTGCCGTATATAAAATCCGGATCGTTCGCATAAATGCTAACGATTGCGCTATCTGGTACTCGCAGCGATACATCCGTGGTATCAAGCAGGATAACTACTCCCTTTTCATTATGCACGACCTCTTCGTCCGAGGTTTGAGAAGCGACCCGAAAAGGAGTGAGAATACCTAAAAGGAAAATGAATGCAGCACGTTTTACTCTTGAATAAACCAATCGGTTATCTTCCTAAAGCTTCGATTTTTGCCCTCAGTCCACCACCTTCTTTTCTCTCCTTTAAATTGAGATACTGAAGGGTAAAAGAGATGTAGAGAATAACATAAAATAGGTTTCCAATAGCTCCCAGTAAGGAGGCTACTCCATTCACCAGGGGGGTTGCCCAGGCAGTAGACTCTAAAACACCAGCATTACTCAATACAAGTGTGCCAATAGAAGTAGGTACGGTAACGATGACAGCTGCTACGACAACTAATATATACATCACAATTACGATAAGGAACGTATCCCACCAATAGTCTTTGGTCACTTCCCAGGACGAACTCATCGCATCACCCACGCTTTCATCTTCCATGATGTAAGCTGAATTGGCTAGGATAAGTTTTACCCCAAGATAGACGCCCGGAATAAAAAACAGTAACAATCCAAAGAATATGATAAATCCAACAATCAATGAGAGTCCCCAAATACCAAATGATGTACCAATTAACCCTTGAGCGAGATGAGCAAGGGTTGGTTCCTCTCCCATTCTCACGATATACATGTGACGTACCGTAACCGCAACCATCGCCATTGAACCTGCAGTCGAAAGAAGAAGGCCAGCAAGGTACTGCCATCCAAAGAATTCGGAGATCTGGTCTACGGTTTCCGGGTTAAAAATCTGGGCGAAATTAAAGCCTATAGAATCCTGAGCCAGAAACAATCCGATTAGCTGAAATGGAAATACAAAAAACAGTAATGCCTTTCCAAGACTGGAAAAGTGAAGTCGAATATACGCGAAGGTATCTCCAATGATTTCTCCTCCATCCCGGGTTTTATTGAAGTCGAATGTGTTCATAGAATGGCTGTTCTTTGACGCTTAATGGTTATGGGTAGGATGAAGAAGTAAAAAAGGATAAACAAAAAGGATGAGCAAATGATGGTAAGGCTTAACCACATCGGCATATTGGTATATCGGGTTACAAACCCTTCCAGAAAACCTGCCAATACAAAAACCGGTACCAAGCCTACGATCATTTTAATGCCTTCTTTGGCACCTTTTGCGAGGGATTGTCCCCTGGTGAAGCTTCCCGGAAACAAGAAGCTGTTTCCTAAAACAAAACCAGCAGCCCCGGAAATGGTGATAGCGCTTAGTTCTAATGCACCGTGGATAAAGATCACTAAAAAAGCGTCGAACAACAGATCAAATTCGGTGAAGAATGTGATGAATGACCCCACCATTATACCATTCAGCAACATGATATAGCCGGTGCCAAATACAGAGAACAAGCCCATGATGAAATTCCTGAACGATACCATCACGTTATTGAATGTGATGCCGACAAACATGCTCATTTCAGAACGTGACTTGTAGATGGCCAGAGGGTCGCCACTATCAATATTCTCGAGTGTGAAGTTCACATAGGCATCTCCCAAAATCGTGCGCGCAAAGGAAGGATCATTAAGCTGAGACAGACTTCCGATTCCAACAAAGACTAAAAAAACGATAACCGAAGCCAGTAGCTCTTTCATTTTAAAGGAGAACAACGTAGGTATTTCAACAGCCCAAAAGTGGACAATTCGTTTCAGAGGCTCTTTTTTGTTTCTATAAATTTTAGAATGTGCCCAGAGTAATAATCCATTTAAATACTCTGCCGTTTTTGTATCCGGGTACTGACTTTGTGCAAATGCCAGATCATTGTTTAGCTCTATATACAGCGTGGCAAGTTCGTCCGGATCCGATACCCGGTTCCCTTTTTTGAGGAGTTTCTCAAACCGTTTCCATTTTTCGGCATGTTGTCTTAAAAAAGTAACTTCACGCATCGTAAATCGGGTACAACGCCTATTGCAGACGGGCTTAAAACGTTATATTTATGGGTTGGATAGTACCTGTTTTTCCATTAAATAGAAATTGGCCGATGTCTCATTTTGGAATAGAAACCACGCAACATGTAACGCTCAATTATGCCCCTGCTGATGTTGGTAGTCGAATGCTGGCCACTATTCTCGATTTCTTCTTTTTGTTTGTCTACTATGTGACGCTATCCATTGCATGGGGGTATTTCACAGAGACATTGGCAAATGCTTCACAAAGCATTTCCGAATATGACTGGCTGCTTTTTGTATTCATTGTATTTCCAATTGTGTTTTACGATTTGGTTATGGAAAGTTTATGGGATGGAAAAACCCTTGGAAAATGGATGGCAGGTGTTCGTGTGGTGGCTGTTAACGGGCGCGAGCCTAGTTTAAGTAGTTATTTCATCCGATGGATTTTTCGACTGGTGGAGGTGTACATGTTTCTTGGTGCCATTGCTTATTTTGCAGTTAACTTTAACGGCAAAGGACAGCGACTGGGCGATGTAGCCGCCAAGACCATGGTTGTTAAGCAAAGAAAGCGAATCCGGTTGGAAGAGACCTTATATGCTTCTCTTCAGGATCAGTACCAACCCAGAATTACAGGTATTCAGGAATTATCTGATCAGGATATGCGAATTGTAAAAGAAGTACTCGCAGCCAAAAGAGAATACGATCAAAATACCTGGTTTGTGATGCTCCAGAAAACACGCAATCATATCGAGAAAAAGACTCAGGCTTTTGGGTTGGACATGAATGCAGATGAGTTCTTAAATGCGGTGTTGGAAGACTATAATCACTTCCATGAAGCAGAAGCCGCCTGATCGTTTAAAGAAGGAAGTGATCAATAATAACAGCTACCCAGACTAAAGGCAGGTAGGCGATAGAGGCAAACATAAGCTGACGTGCTTTCAATTTAGAGCGGTCACGTACAAAGCGGACGCTAAACCATAAAAAGAAGAGTGCAAGTCCCGTGCCCAGGACAAGGAATACAAGGCCACTGATACCGATACCGTACAGTGTAAAGGTGACCGGGAACAGTAGAAGAGTGCAAAACAGAGTCCAGAATGCTGTTTTCCTTCCTAATTCATCATTTTTGGGCAGCATCTGAAAACCGGCGCTGGAATAATCATCCTTACACATCCAGGCAATAGCCATTACATGTGGAACCTGCCATAGAAACAGGATTGAAAAAAGCAGCCATACACCGGGCTCTGTTATCGTGCCGGATGCAGCTGCCCATCCTCCCACCGGGGGTAAGGCTCCCGGCACAGCTCCGATGGCTATGTTGATGGCTGATACTCTTTTCATGGGAGTGTACGCAACTAAGTAAACCAGGGTAGTGGCAAAAGAGACCATACCGGCAACCGGGTTGACCATCAAAATTAGATAGAGCAGACCGGAAAAAATGAGGGTGAGCGAAAAGATCATCCCGTTTTTAGATGAGATTCTACGGTCTGGCAGAGGGCGTTTTTCGGTGCGCTTCATCAGACCATCCAGTTTCCGCTCCATAAACTGGTTATGTGCACCAGTCCCAGCCGCAATCAGATATGTTCCAAGAATAGCATGGAACATTACCAGTAAATCAATGGCTCCGTTGCTTCCCAATACAAACCCCACCAGCATGCTGATGAGTACAGCTAAGGTAATGCCGGGCTTTGTCAGCTGATAGTAATCAGCTATGATTGCAGAGCGGGTTCTCGGAATCTGAATGTTCTGGCCAACCAACGGAACAATTTTTTTGATGAATATGTATCTTAAACAGAGTTATAAGATACAGCATTTCATTCTTTTTATTTCTATCAAATGCAGTTCAACGCTTTTCAGAAACTTGCTTTTACAACTGTTGCCGCTACTCTTTTTCTAATTTTCGTAGGAGGACTGGTACGTGGAACGGGGTCCGGTATGGGCTGTCCCGACTGGCCGAAATGTTTTGGTCAGTACATTCCTCCAACGGAAGTCTCTGAACTTCCCGAAAACTACAAAGAACTATACGTTCAACAACGTGTTGAGAAGAACGAACGAATTGTGGGTTATCTGGAAAAGGCAGGGTTTAATGAGCTTGCCTATACCATCGCGAACGATCCAAATATTCTTCGGGAAGAGGATTTTAACGCCACAAAAACATGGATTGAATACATCAACCGGTTAATAGGTGCAGTTATTGGTTTATTAGTTTTTGCGACGTTTCTGCGTTCACTTTCATACTGGAAAACACGACGTTCTATTCCTGTCCTTGCGGCTTTTGTAGTCATACTCACCGGGTTTCAGGGATGGCTGGGTTCCATTGTTGTGAGTACAAATCTGTTACCCGGCATGATAACCACTCACATGATCCTGGCTATGGTTATTGTGAATGCACTCTTGTTTATTGCGGTATGGGCTACGAAAGAGCAATTCTCTACCTATCTGACACCTCAAAACCGAAAAGCACTTCTTTGGATAGCTGTACCACTCTTTGCATGTATTATCATCCAGATGGTTCTTGGAACCCAGGTAAGAGAAGCGGTTGATATCATCAAAGAAGGCGTAAACGTGCCTCCCAGGTCCACCTGGATTTCCCAACTTGGTGAGGTCTTTCCAATTCATCGCAGCTTTTCCTGGAGCATCGTAATTCTCAATATTGCTTTTTTAGTTTTGATTCAACGCCGTGTAGCATCCGGAATGCTCATCAAACAGTCCTATACAATGACTGCACTCATTGTGTTACAAGTCAGTATCGGTGCCGGATTAAACTACCTGAATATGGCAGCTGCACTTCAGGTTCTGCATTTGACGTTCGGAGCCCTTTTAATCTGTTCTTCTTTTTTGGTGTTATTGAGCCTGTGGATGAGTAAAGAGTCAGTAAGTGAAGGTTCTACAATTTCTCGAGAAGCCCATTCAGAAATACCTTCATTTCCATAAGGTCTTTTTTGACATCAGCCTGGAGCGCATTATCAGAGGAATCCGGTTCACCATTAAGCAGACGCTTAACTCCCTCCGGGCTCAGTTTTTGATCCATGAGCATCTCTTTGATTTTAAAGATAAGCTGGACTTCCTCTTCTTTATATGCCCTGTTCCCCGCACTGTTTTTTTTGGGCTTTAATTGACTGAATTTCTTTTCCCAATTGCGAAGAACATGAGCAGGTAATTCTGTAAGCTGAGTCACTTCGCCCATCGAGTAATACAATTTTTTCATAGTGACAGAAAGTGTATTTTTCGTGAAACCTAAAAGGTTAATAAAACCATTTTAGAGGTTAGATACTCAGAATTTTAAAATTAACGATTGCTTGACAGGTTATTCCGCATCCCCATCGCTCGACGTTAGTATCGTAATTCCACTTCTGAACGAAGAAGAATCTCTCCCGGAGTTAATGGAACAAATCCATACAACCCTTAAGGATACGTATTCCTATGAAGTGATTTTTGTTAACGATGGTTCTACAGATCGGTCGTGGAGTGTGATTAAGGAATTAGATCTTAAATATGATGGCGTAAGAGGACTCTGTTTTCGGAAAAACAAAGGAAAAAGCCCGGCTTTACAAGCCGGTTTTGAAGCCGCAGAAGGCCGGTATGTGGTTACAATGGATGCTGATTTACAAGATGATCCGGGTGAAGTACCTGCCATGTTGAAGATGCTTGATGATGGTATGGATTTGGTTTCGGGCTGGAAAAAAGTAAGGCACGATCCAATCACAAAAACGATACCTTCACGATTTTTCAACTTCGTTACCCGGAAAGCAGCTGGCATTCATCTGCACGATTTCAACTGTGGTTTAAAGGCCTACAAAAAAGAAGTAGTAAAGAGCATTTTTCTTTACGGAGAACTGCACAGATACATTCCGTTGCTTGCCAAATGGGAAGGATTTGAGAAAATCGGAGAGAAAGCGGTACATCATCAAGCCAGAAAATACGGTGTTACCAAATTTGGCTTAAATCGATTCATGAACGGATTTTTAGATCTGATCACTATTTTATTTGTGCATCGTTATAAGCACAAACCCATGCATTTCTTCGGAACCATTGGGGTGTTTCTGTTGGCTGTGGGTGGAGGTATAAATGCGTACCTGGCGTTCATAAAGCTGGTGTATCAGGTTGGAATTGGAGGCCGCCCGCTGCTTTTTCTTGGCATCCTGCTTATGGTATTGGGAGTACAGTTTTTCACCGTGGGTTTCCTGGGTGAATTGATAAACTCTAATCATGTGAAAAGTCAAAAACCACCAATCAACGATATTCTTAACTAGTCATGAAAAGGTTACTCATACTCACGGTTGTGTTGTTATGGTTTCTGACCCCAGGTGTATATGGGCAGGTATCTATTGTACCGTCCATTCATCCCGTGTACGATTGGCTGCATCAACAGCGAATTGAGGGCCGCCTTTATGAATTCGAATACGAAGATCTACCGGTTACCAGGGGGAAAGTTGTTCGGTTTCTGAAAGAGATCCAGACTGTTGAAGGTGAGCTTTCCTATGCCGATCAGTTTACACTCGATGCTTACCTGAAAGAATTTGATCCTGATTACCTGAAAGAAAGAAATGAATATGGTTTCTTTACGACAGAACGCCCACTCATTGAACGAATAAAATACTTTTTAGAACCATACAATGAGAGACAGTGGGTGTCGATTGATGATAGTTCTGTGGGTATAAACGGTGCTTTTGATATTCAGCTTGGACAGGCAACATTATCGGGTGAAAACGGATCGGATACTTACTCGTCATATATCAACTATAGGGGGATTCGTGGATATGCTACCTTTCAGGATATTGTAGGTCTTCATCTGGAAGCACAAAATGTGTCCGGTAATGGTGATTTGTTTGCCTTAGAGCAGGATGATTTTTGGGGCCCTAGCGAAACGGTGGAAAGACAGCGCAAAAATACGGCTAATTACTACGAAGCGTTCCTAACGGTAAAAAAAGGGATCGCCAGTTTTGATATTGGGAGAGGATCTCTGCGCATTGGTCCTGGAGTGAATTCATCCATTTTATTAAGTGAGACCGCCCCGAATTTCAATTGGCTCCGATTAAAATTTCACTCAAAGAGAATTCGGTATACGGCGTTACATGGATCGTTGTATGCCAGACCAAACGATACTTTTGTAATTGTAGGTCAAGACACGGCACGCACCAGGATAGCTCCGGAACGCTGGATTGTTATGCATCGCCTCTCTTTGAAGCCCATTAAGCAAGTTCAAATTGCAGTTACAGAAATGCTCACTTACAGCAACAGAGTAGCCGATCTTTCCTATCTGAATCCCGTTGCTCCAATCTTTATCTCAGAACTGGAGAATTCAGATAGAGATAATGCTTTTTTAGCGCTGGATGTTGTGGCTCAGCCTATACCCAAGGTTGAGGTATTTGCAACCTTGTTAATTGATGATTTAATAAGCTTCAGTGATATTCTACAAGACGAAGCAACACGGGATGATGATGTTGCCCTGAATGTAGGGTTTTTAACCGCATTGCCCTTTTCAAGTCAGTTCGCCTTTGGATATACCAGGCTGGAGCCTTTTGTATACACACACTGGCAGCGATTGAATACCTTTGAGCAACGTGGACGTAGTCTGGGTCATTATTTAGGACCAAACGCCGATGAACTGGAATTCAGGTTCACGAAATGGCTTCCTTACCGCGCATGGATTCAATTTGCCTATCGTAATGTGCGTAAAGGATTTAATCCGGTAGACGAAAATGGAAATCTGGTACGTAATGTAGGAGGAGATTTGCTGATCGGATCCAATAATGCTGGTTTTATTATGTTTCAGGATGCAGATCTGAGTGCCTGGCATGAACTTGAATTTGGTGGGCAAATTGAGCCATTTCGTGGAGTTGTGCTAAGTGCAAATATCGTGGAGCGCAATGTATTTAATGGTACACGTGCAGATAACTTCAGGTTAATTGATTTAAGGTTTCAACTTGGTTTTTAATGCTCGACGGCAAAACACTTCTCATCCTTTTATTGGTCTGTTTCATAAAGTCTGGACTATGTACGAAACCGGGAAAAGCTCAGGAGTTGAAATCAGAGAACATTTACTTTGCCAGCGATTGCTTTTTCCCGAATCTTGACCAGTACGAAGAATTAAGAGCAGATGGAGATCGTAATGAGGTGATTACGTTCCTTGAAGAAATCGACAAGACATGCCCAAACGATCCCACCGTCTATTGGAGGTTTGCACTCAATTATATTGAATTAGCAGATACGGAATACAATGACAGAGGGAAGAGATCAAAGAAAGAAAAAAAAAGAAACTTTCAGGAAGCGTTGGAATGGTCTAAGAAAGCCATTCAGGCAGATACCGCACAAAAAGTAACACATGCATACGAAATGGCGAGTATGTCGTTTGCGGGCATACTTTCAATATCCGGTTTGAAAACAAAAGCCCGCCTTGCCGATAGCGTAAGAGTATACGCGGAGCAAGCCGTACATATAGATTCTGATAACGATCGTGCTCATCACATCCTCGGGCGTTGGCACTATGAAATTGCCAACCTGAGTCCGTTTCTAAAGAGAATGTCAGGATTCTTTTTTGGCGTTACACCGGAGGGCGTCATCGGTGTGGCAGAACGTCATTTCAGGGATGCCATTCTCATTAACGATAACGTTGTCAATAGATACTGGTTGGCGCTAACCCTCATAAAGCAGGGGATGGAAAATGAAGGGCTAGGTCATCTTAAGGTTTTGCTCAACTATGAAGACACGCAACACAATGATGAGT
>JBCBST010000124.1:0-9225 GCA_039819115.1 Bacteroidota bacterium | reverse complement strand
ATATAGATTGCGTTGTGTCGTTTTTGTTACGGACTGAGCTTAGAAGCAAAATTAAATTTTACAGCAGTTTATCTGTTCTTAACAATCCATCAGTGGTATGGGTGGTTCGTAACAGGATTCAATCAAAAACATTGCAAGGTGATGAAATGAAAGACTGTATATCCGACAAATTTTTTAGTAAGAACCCGGTTTTCTCCATATTGCTATTTTTGGTTCTGTTCAATCTTGCTCATAATCGCAATGCTAGTGCTCAGGTTGTTGATATGATGGAGATTCATAATAGTTTTAATCACGGTGCTTTTACCAGTCCTTATGCTTCATCCATAACAAACAGCCTAACAGCAGATATCGATGGAAGCGGACAAGTAAATATGTCCATTCCCATATTTAACGTGGAAGGTAACGATGGGCTTAGCTTTCCACTTGCGGTCACCTATCGGTCTGGTGTACCAGTACAAATGGATCCTTCCTGGGTTGGGTTGGGGTTTGATCTTACCGTAGGCAGCATTACCAGAAAACCGTTTATTCACCCTGATTATACCGCCTTCAGGCCTGAAGATAACGTAGATGACATACCAGATTCATTTATCATGTCTACTCCCTTTGGAGGAGGTACGATTTATAATTTTGGTACGATTGCAAACCCGGATTTCAGATTTGAAACAGATAAACCGTGGAAAATTTCAGCCACCATGATCCCACTCTTGGATAATGGGGTCGTGTTTGCTTATGACATATCTCAATTCATTATTACTAACGAACGCGGGCAACGGTTTGTGTTTTCACAAAAATTGGATGGTTTAAAAGGATTTTCGGAGTGTGTTATCTTATTCGGAGGAACTCCTGATTGTGCCAGGCACCTCTTTTATGGGGGCAATGAATGGTTATTAACCGCTATTTTAGACCATACATATGTTGACTTAGGCGGAGACTCTTATAATCCACTTGATAGTTCCGGAGCCAAAGGAGGATGGATATATATCGATTACAAGTTCGATGCCAATACTGAACAAAACCATTTTACCTACACCAACCGGTATGGCAATGGATCACCCTTTGATATACAGCATTCCCAAACGGTCACATATCCTTACCGGATTTATACACCGAAGCATATCGCTGAGTTCTCCTTAGAAGATGTTGACCCACACTACAATAGTGAACAAGAGATGGCTTATACGCCCACTCAGGGTACAGGGGGGGAGCCAGGCGACCCGGCTAATGAGCTTAAAAAGAGACTCAAAACGATCACTTTATATCATGCAGATTACTCATCAGGTAATTTTGCGAATGGAATAGGAAGTAAGATTTATGAATCTTCATTTGGGTATAAATCAGGCCAGGATGCATTGGCCCCACACACTATAAACACTGTAGTAAATGGAAAAACCACTCTTTCTTCTATTGTTGTAAACAACGAGACCTATACATTTGATTACGTAACGAGTAATCCGAACTACCCCGTTGGTTTCATTCTGAGTGGTAAGATGAGGGATCAGCGTACCGATCCCATGACTGGAAGTTACAACCAATTACAAGATGAAGGAACCGGGGTGTATGATGCTGAACCAGGCGATGGAGAAGCCTGGAATCTAGCTTCGGTTACTCTTCCAACAGGGGGAAAGTACTCTTTTGAATATGAAGATACTTATCTGACTTGGGAAGGGCCTATGTCAACGGACGTAAGCAACAGGAGGATTCGCGGGTTTTCTAGGGTGTCCAAAAAAACGAAAAGCCCGGCTTACGGTGGGGATGAAGTACATACCTATCAGTATGGTCCCGATCAATTCGGGATGGGTTTTTTATACACTTCGCCTATGGATCATTATGCGTGGAAATATAGCGCATTTTTGTCCTGGCCAACTCAGATGACTCAGTTTCTGTATGAACGAGGTGGAAATAAAGTGATATATGAAAAGATTATTGAAACCCTACCAGGCAATAGCACCATTGAGCGCGACTATGTATCACCGTTAGGCAGGGCTGCTTTCGTAGAGGCTGGTACATCAGCGCCGACAAGTGCGGCCATGTATGATAATACGGTTGCCAGGAATGGCGATCTAAAAGAAGAGCGGTACTATAGCAGTACCAGTCAATTGATTTCGAAAAACGTTTATGATATAAACAGAACCGTAATCGAAGAGAAAAGGCTCGGCGGTGATTCGGATATTTTTTATTTATCGGTAGAACCTACCTCTAATGAAACGGAGGCATATCGCTACAACCAGTTATTCTCTTCAAAATTGGATCAATTTACAGACGCATTGCTGGTTTCTAGCACTTATACCAACAGCAATAACGACGAGTATAAGGTTGACTATGAATATGCTTATAAAATAGTCAATGATGGCACCGGGAAAAGTTATATGCCAATGGAAACAAAGAATATGCTTTCATACCCATACTCTGTAAGCATTAAACAGGGAAGTACTGTTTTGGCAAAAAGCTGGACCAGATGGAGCGATACTTTTTCGGGATTATCGGGCATTTGGATGCCCAAATCATTCTGGATATGGGATTCCGGTACGGTAACCAATAATCCAACGGCTTCTAACGCAATAAAGCATGTAGAAGTATCCAGTTATAGTGCATATGGAAAGACCTTGGTAAAACAAGATGCGAATGGAAGTACCACCCGGTACTATTATGGAAATAATACACAGCCTTTCCAGAATTCGGCTGGTGCTGCCAGCTCAGTTAATGGGGTTTTAGGTCAATATTTGACAGGGATACAACACATAAATGGAGTTACAGATGCAATAAGCGGTGGAATACGCCCTTCAAGTGGGGATGACCTATTCACGGAAGTCTTTTACAATGGGAATGGACATATCATACGTATGACTGATGAAAACAACCAAACAGTCAAGTATAGCTATAACGGTGCCGGCCAGCTTTCGTTTTCATCAGACCATAATGGAGTAGTATTTGGAAAGACGGGAATCGTATATGGCGGTAATCTGGAATCGACCGGCTCAGTAAACAGCACGCTGAACCAGGTTGTGAGTACAACCAATCCAAACGCAGAAGGTTGGCCTATAGATGATTTGTTAGGATATTGGAGTCTTGACGGCCATATGATGGGAGTGAACAGCCATGCCATAGATGGTACCAAAGCCTACCATGCTTTTCCATCTCTAGGGCTAGCCTTTGACTTTAATTCATCACCTAGAGGAGCCGCTATCTATTTTCCGGTAGAAGCTCGTCAGATAACCATGGACGATATTGATGAAATGGATACACCTAGTGAGTTTAGTGTATCTTTATGGTTCAACCGAGAGGCAGAATCATCAGATGGAAGCAGCAGTCTTAGTGGTAGCATTGATAATGTGCTGTTTGCTCAGGCTGGGATATCAGGAAAAAATTTGATCATTGGGGCAGATGGAAACACGATAAAAGTTTATATGCGTACGCCCTCCGATAATAAAACAAAATCGGTTTCTACAACTATAAACAATAACCAATGGTACCATTTAGCCGTTACCTATTCGGCGAATGAACAAGATCTATCAGTATATCTTAATGGACAGTCTATTGTAAGCTGGGGCGACTGGACGCAAGCCCTAAGTGATTCGGATCTTTCAAACATTGCTCTTGGGCTAGCTGGCGACTTGCTTGGTGGTTTTGCAGGTTCTTTCCAGGGTTTAATTGATGAAGTAGCTTTGTTTGATGCAAAACTGAATGTTTCTCAGATTCGGGCACTCTATGAAAGTCAAACCAATGTAGGATATCTAGATGGCTTAGGACGATCTGTCCAGACCCAATTACGTGATAATAGCAACAATGCCATCATTACCGCTACAGAGTACAACAACCGGGGACTGCCAGAGTCTGTGTCACGCCCGTTCCAGGTAAGCAATCAGCAGGAGTATTTCTCCGATCCCTTTGGGGCTACCTTTGCGGCACCCAGTACGGTGTTTGAGGATTCGGAATTGGATAACGAGTATGATGGGGTTTCGGGTGGGGAAAACTATCCGTATTCCTACACCGAATACGAAGACACGCCTTTGGCGCGGGTGATTGAACAACGACTTCCAGGTGGGGGAACCTATGATGTGGGAACCAGCTACGGGCTCAACACAACGGAGACCTTTGCAACGGCCGCACAAGCCAGCACCCCGGCTAAAACCTGGGCAGTAAACACCCTCCACAAAACGGTAATCACCGACCCTGATAACAAGCGAACCATTACCTACACTGACGGGTGGGGACAAACCATTGCCAGTGGCGTTGACATGAATGGAGACAGTAAACTCACTCGTTCTTCCTCCGACTTGGTCACTGAGTTTGCCTATGACCTACGCGGGAACCTGGTGCGGGTGGAAGATCCCAAAGGTCTGGCTACGACTTATACCTACAACCAGCGGGGACAATTAACAGAATCTTCGTTACCTGATCAGGATAACCCTACAGACTATCGTTACGATGATAAAGGAAGATTAAGATTTACGGAGCATGCCGGACTTAAGCCATCTGCTTCTTTTTCTTATCAGTCCCTATACCAGACCAATAATTCTACGGTCAATAAAACCTTCACCGCAATAAAGCCTTCTGTTGTCGATTTTGAGTTTTCCATTTCTACGAGCTATGGTGGATACACCGGCCAAATTGAGGATGATGCCAATGGTGATGTAGTACTCATAGATGATTATGAACCTTCCTATAACTTTTTTACCACAGGTAGAATGCTTGTAGATGAAGGAAGTTACCGGTTCAGGGGATACAATGAGCACGGATGGGATGCCTCCAGAACGACCTTTGGCGGGCTTAATATCTATCCCGTTAAATACTCTTATATCAAATACGATGACCTGGATCGAATAACGGAAACGGGAGAGTATTATGGGGGCACCAGTTTTTCCAGTGCGGATCCAAATAGCAAGACGTTTCCAACCAGCGACCACCAAAAGCTTGTAGAATACAAATACGATGCTGCCAATGGGTATAGCGGGGCCCAAAACCTGAGAGGTCGTCTGGCACAAGTATGGGCATATGATCTTACCGATTTGGAAGGCGATCCCCATAAAACCTATTACAGCTATAACGAATTGGGGCTGGTGGAATGGGTAAAACAGGATATATCAGGTTCTATTGGACTTATTACCATTGCCTATACCTATGACGAGTTGGGCCGGGTTACCCGTATACATTACGACCCATCGGGTACCAGTAACGATCACTATTTCTGGTATAGCTATGATGGATTTGGGCGGATTTCTGAAGTAAGGTCCGGTGAATCCAATGACGAGGGCCAGGCGTTAAAAGAGGCGGAATATACGTATTACGCCGATGGGCAGATGAAACAGTTACGGCTTGGGAATGGCTCTCAAGTAGTCGATTACACCTATACCGTACAGGGGTGGATGGACAAGCTGAACAACCCCGGCAGTTTAGGTAGCGATCAATTTGCAATGGATTTAGCCTATGCTAATAACGGCAACATCACTCATCAGCAATGGGTACAACGGGAAGAATCTGCAACCGCAGCCAATTACTATTATGGTTATGATAGTGCAAATCGCCTCACTACGGCGTGTTATGGCAGTAGCGGGTGTTCGGTGTCATCCACGGGTGCTTATGATGTCGGGTATACGTATGACGCAAACGGTAACATCACCAAACTGAATCGAATAGGGTCCACGGGCAGTTCGCGTCTCAATAGCCTTGAGTCAGTGAGTTTTCTCACCAATACCAATAAATACAGCTCAGTTTCACTCCGTAATGGCACGGGCTCGGCAGTAACGAATAGCTTTGGGTACGACGCTCGAGGTAATATGGTTAGCAGTGATGTACAGAACCTGAAAAATACGACCTACGACTGGCGCAATCTTCCGTCTTGGGTAGTGGCTGGAAGCCAGGCCATTACCTATGCCTACGATGCGGATGGCAACCGGATAAAGAAACAGGTTAAGGACGGTGCGGGTCAATACTACATCCGCGGTGCAGATGGACAGACCATGGCGGTTGTAAATGGGACAGGTTCCCTCCAGTACATTAACATACTGGCCGGCGGACAAATCATAGGACAAATTCAACACTAAGTGGGAAACATGATGCTAAGTAGTACGCAACAAATAACGAGAAAACAAATGATGCTGAGATACTCAATACTGGCTATGATCCTGCTTATATCAGGTGGCCAACAGGTGTGGGGGCAAACTCTTTCGTTTGCCGTGGATATGCAATATGCCTATTTACAGCCAGGCGATCGTGTAGTGGTACGTGGGAATATTACTGAATTGGGTAACTGGACTGCTGAAGGAGAGCTCGTATTGACCCCACAATCCGGATCTAAAGTTTTTACCGGACAGTTGGACCCGCAAACAAATCCACCAGCACCCATATGGTACAAGTATGTAATACTTCGAACTAATGGTGCCGAAGAATGGGAAGAACGAGGTAACCGGGTGTATACTGCAGCAGGACGGGCCAGTCAGGTGCCAGTATGGTTTAATGATCGTCAGACTCCCGGAATCAGGCAAACCGTAACCCAGGTTTTGTTTACGCTGGATGTGACCGGGTTTGGAGGAATGGATTCAGAGTTGGAAGCCGTGGCTTTGATGGGAGGAAGAGCACCTCTCTCCTTCGAATTAGAGCAGGGGCGCAAGAGCATGACCCAAACGGGAGAACATAAATGGGAAGTGAGCGTAAACTTTCCAGCTGGAACCCAACCAGATATTCCATTTAAGTTTGTCTTTCAGCGGGATGGAGAATGGCAGTGGGAATGGCGCCCAGGGCATACCAACCACGTGGTATGGTTGGAGGATATCGCAGGCCCCCAAACGGTATCCATGCGATACGATCTGGACCAGGTCGCATTTGTACCCACATCTGCTACCATGGCCCTTGTTGATGATTACCAGGGAGTGATGAAGCGACTTGGAGACATTAGCCAGGCAACCCGTTATGGGTATGCATCAGCTATGCAGGCTCTGGAGGCCGGAGAACTGGCGGAAGCGCGTTCCCGATACCGGGCTTACCGGGCAGAACATGCCGGAGGAGAGGAAATCGATGATTTTGAGTATCGATACGCCTACAAGCTGTGGGAGGGGCAGGGGCTTTCTGCTGCGCTTGCACATATTGATAAGGTAGAACAAACGGAACAGCAACCCAAACGGCTGCAGTACCTGGAATACTTAAAAGGAGAGCTTAATCTCCACGCAGGTAACAGAGAACAGGCCCGTTACCACTTTATGCAGGCTCAGGCCCACCCGGCCAATTGGGATATGGTTATGACTTATAGCCGCCAGGCAGTCATGGAAACCTATCTTCAGTCATCTAGCCCGGATAGTGTGCGAAAAGGAATTCGAATGATGGAACGGCGTTTGCAGGAACCCTCTGCCACTAACATGAACCGTAGAAAACTCTTACTTCGATTAGAGAGAGCGTATGCGCAGGCCGATATGTCCGAAAAACAGCAAAAAGCCCTACGTAAGCTCTCTAGTAGCGGAACCCGGAAGCAACAAGTTAGGGGGGCACTGAAACTGGCTGAACAGCAGCTCAGGCATAACCAACCCGAAGAGGCACTTCTTACCTTGGAAACCATTGCCACACTGGATGACTTTTCGGAGTGGTACCAGCGACAATATACTCGCCTTCAACTTACAGGGTATTACCAAACGGAGCAGTATATACCCTACACCGATCTATACGAGATCTACCTTCAGCGCTGGCCGGAGGATGCCTACGCCCGACGTCTGGCCAAATGGAATACCTATGCTCTGCAACACACCACTCAAAACTAAACGATCATGACTAAGCGTATTTGTTTCTTATTATTCGCACTTTTTATTGGTAGTGAGGTATTTGGGGGCAATCTTCCTCCGGTAGCGATTATTACAGCCGAGCCTGACCGGAGCTGGTTCTATAATGCTGAAGATGTTGTATTTGACCGTTACGCCAGTTACGATCCAGAAGGTGCCCCATGGACGGGATCGCGCTGGTATATTAACGATGTGTTGCAGGTCAGTAACGTGGATGAGTTCAGTAAATGCTTTGTACTGAACGGTAACCCCGGAAATGGATGCTACGAGTTAGCACCCGGGCAAACCACGGTGCAGATCAAGCTGGGAATGCGCGACCAGGTGGGAGCCTGGGGATACACCACGGTAACCTATACCATACAAACCCATAAAGGTCGCACATACTTTATCAAAGATCATTTGGGTTCGGTGCGTACTACCGTAAACGGGGACGGTAACGTCATCAGCTACGACGATTATTACGCGTTTGGGTTGGTCATGCCCGGACGAAGTAACAACTCTGCGAATCCGAATGATAATTATAAATTTACCAGCCACGAACGGGATGATGAAGCCGGGTTAACCCTGGACTATATGAATGCACGGAACTATGATCCAATGATTGGTAGGTTCTTGCAGATTGATCCGTTAGTGGATCAGTTTCCAGGATGGACGCCCTATCATTATGTACATAATAATCCGTTGAATCTGGTTGATCCAACTGGTATGTCAGCAAGCTGCCCTAGATGTGATATTGCAGGAGATCGAAGAGCAAGACAACTACGTACCGGACAAAGAACCTCTACCCAAGTTATCGCCGAAGAGAGAGTAGAAAATAGAGCAAACTTTTTAGGAGGTGTAACAGGTGCAATCGCCATGTTTTCCCCTGCTTTAGCTACACGAGTTGCTACTTGGGCAATGAGGAATCCCGGGCCTACAGCAACTGCTGCGGGTACTTTAGCAAATGCGGTTGACCCAAACCCCGGGGCTGATCACTTACCAGGGACTCCTGTGGATAATGTAGGAAATGTTATAGGTCAAGCAGCAAGAAACATGGTAGATGATGCTGGATCAGGAATTAGCAGGGCGTTAAAGGCGAGCGATTTTGGATTGGGAGATGATGCTTTTAGAGAGTTAAGTGGTACATTCAGTGTCTCCGATGGTATTGCGAATGTTGATGTTAAAATGTTTGATGGATCTTTAGGTGGAGGGAAAGGACCATTAAAGGCATTAAGATCACTTATTGAAACAGCGAGATCACATGGAGCTTCAGAAATAAATATCAATGCCTCATTTGCTAATGAGAAATTGATGGATATGTTGAGCACTCATGGAGAGCTGATAAATAGAGGAGGTTCTGAAGTAGTTAGAATAGTATTTTAATTGTTATGATATCCGTAAAATCACGAGCACATAGAACACTCAGGAATTTCAAAAATTTTACCTCAAATCAACAAGAATGCGATAAGTTTTTATCTGAAGT
>JBCBST010000123.1:0-9255 GCA_039819115.1 Bacteroidota bacterium | reverse complement strand
TTTTATCTCTACTTGAACAAGAGTAAGTTAGAATAAATAAAAACAGTATTTTAACTACTTTACTCATTTTTTAGGTCTGCTTGTAATATTCATACTCACATCAAAACCCATTATAGCAGCGCCGCTAAATGAAAGGTTATACCCTTCTTCACGAGTATTTTTTTTATTGATGTGATCATGACTTCTTTTATCATAATAAGGTCCAACACCAACTGTTACTGTAGTATTAAAAGTTTCCAAATCATCTGTCAATGTACCTACCTCTATCTCGTTTGCAACCTCAATACCAAATCCTGAATAACTACCACTTAAAGATTGCGAAAGGTCAAGAGTTCCATCAGAGCCAAGTACTTCAGTTTGGGTACTTCCCTCCTCAACTTCAAGGCCTTCATTAGATAAAATTAGTGTACTACTCAATTCAGTTACCTCATAACTGCCTGCATTTGCTGTAAAGCCACCAATTCTATCCGCTTCAACTCCAATTTGTAGTCCTAAACTTGTTGACATAGACAAATCTATTACTAATTCATTTTTTTCAAAAAATTCTTTAACCGGTTTTAGAATTTCAGGACACGGTAATTCTTTAATACACTCCCCAGTAGGATCAGTGTATCGGAGAGGGTTATTCAAGGTATAATGATACGGTGTCCATCCTCGATACAGATTATACTTCGGATCAATCTGCATGAACCGTCCAATGATCGGATCATAATTCCGGGCCATCATGTAGTCGATGGTAAGCCCTGCTTCGTCATCCCGTTCATGACCGGTGAATTTGTAATTATCATTCGGGTTGGAACTATTGGAAGAACGGCCCGGCATTTGTAATCCGAAGGCATAATAGTCGTCGTATCCAATCACTTCTCCGGTTTCGGCTACCGTGGTGCGAACACTACCTAAATGGTCGGTGATGAAATACACGGCCTGGTCGCGCCGGACGGTTACCGTTACGGTGGTATTAGCTGTCAGATTACAGGAATTACGCACCTGTAGCCGTAAGCTGTAGGTTTGCTGCTCGGTTCCCCCAGGCAGGTTAAAGGTTCGGCTCAGCGTGGTTGAACCTCCAACATAGGCCCCATCCAGGTACCAGCTTCTGTTGGTAATGCTCCCGCAGTTTGCCGAACTGGTAGAACTGGAAAACGTCATCGTTTCACCATCGTACCCCACCAACTGGGTACGGGCCGGAGACTGCAGGGTGATCCGCGGGGTGGGCGGAGGGTTAACGGCCTGCGCCTGCTCGAAAGTCAACAAAGAGATAAGAAGCACGACCGCGGTACTTACCCAAAAACGTGAATGTGTTAAAACAGTGCTCATAGCTGGTTAGTTGTTAGTATCAGAAGTTGTGGTTGGGACGGAGGTGGCGGATGCAGCTTCCAGACGGTCTAAGGCTCGCTGAAGTCGACGCTGCTGTTTCGGGCGTTCTGTTTCGCTAAGTGCGGTCTGCAGAATAGCCCGTGCCTGTTCCTCCTCCCCGCTGTTACGGAAGTACCGGGCACGATGGAGTTGGGTCTGCAGCCACACAAACTGATAGCGCTTCGGGTTGCGCTGTGCCAGTTCAGTCAGCTGGGTATCCATATGCTCCATCGCTGCTTCGGCCTTCGTATGCTCTCCCCTGCGCTGGTAAAAGTCAACCAGTTCCCTGTGAGATCGAAGTCGCTGGTTTAGTGTACCTATACGGGTTAGTCGGCGCTGAACACGCTCGGCCTGTTCCCATTCTTCATTATCGATATACGCATAGGCCTGGTGTTCCAGAGCCTGCCGCTGCCAGCGGGGGCGGGTGCTGTCGCGGGCGGCTTCCTCGAATAAGGACTGCGCGTGAACCACGGAATCCGGATGCTCGGCCAGATAACTCATGGCCAGTAGCTGCCGGGAAAAATGACCATATCGTTTCATCTGACCGCTGGCTTTGGCTTTCTGATAGATGCGCTTACTTAGCGCTTTGGCCGTTTGTAAATCTCCATTCATAAACGCCACCTCAGCAGCCTTGGCCAGGTAGGAGGCTTTGGTGAATTCCATGGATGCGGTGTTGGCCAGGTTCTCTGCATAGTTCTGTACCGCAGCCGAGCCCTGGGTATTACCCAGATGTTCCATCCACATATAATCAAAATCATCCCGGGGGTCCCAGGAGGAATTGCGATCGGTGCGATATTGCTGGTAGGCAGATCGGGCCTCGGCGGCCTTGCCTTGTTTAAGCAGCTCCATCGCTGCGTAATACTGGAACCGGGTTCCAGTACCCGAGTCTCCCAATGCCTGATACATTCCCAGGTAGTTATCTAACAACAGGGCCGGATTGCTGGCCGGAGTATAGTTTCCTGTTTGAGGATCAAAAGATAACGCCAGCGTTACTTCTTCTCCCTGCTCCGGAAGCAAGGCTACATGTTCCTGTTTCCCGAAAAGCTGGTGTTTATTCCATTCCCCGTTTTGTAAGTAGTAAAGGGAAAACGAAAGGTCTCTGGGACTTCCATAGGCCAGGTTGATGGTGGTCGTCCATATCCCATCCGACTCCGGATCTTCCAGGGGCAGGGGATCACTTTCAACGCGTGGGGTAAGGGGCAAAGGATACGCACTCCCTTTGATGCCGATGGCCTCAATCTCTTCCTCAAAGCCTTCCCAGGCGGATACATCGATGGAAAAAATAACGGGAAGTACAGACTGGCTGATGCCCAACTCATTGCGGTATTCAAAGTTGGTGACGGGCAGGGTTGTATTTGCTTCGGGTACCACCAGGCTTCGGTTGGCCACTTCTTCCCAATACTGGATATCGTCGGGTTTGACCACGACAAATTTGTAGGATACCTGGGTACCGATGTCTTCGGGAGCAAAGGCTATTTGTACCGCATAGATTCCGGGGCGCCCTTCAACCGGCACCAGCATATGCCGGCGGGGTTGCCAGTTTCCGAGGCTCTCCCCACTCCCGCACACCATGAGCGAGTCGCCCGGGTCGAGAGGGTAAAACTGAGTATCCAGCTCCATGCGTACCGTTACCGGCTCCTGAGCGCTTAGACTCCCTGTCCATAACAACAGAGCAACAAGTAATGCGAAGAAGTTAGTGTGTTTCATAGTCTTCATAGTTCTGTATGGTTAGGGATTGATTACCGTCGGATTTGGCCAATCATAGCTGAACCGGCCAGGATGTTAAAGAATTGGATGGTGCCGGATTCGTTATATACGGCGATGGTTTTTCCATCCGCACCACGGATGTAGAATTGACCGGAACCGCCTACGACCTGCTTATGAATACGATTGCCGTCCGGGTCATAGGCATAGGTGATGGCCTGGGTGCCTGCCACTACCCACGACGGGAGGTTCCGCCAGTCGTAGGTCGTGTTTTTCAGATTCTGCACGTCACTGCTGACCATATTACCCCGGGCATCGTACCCAAAGTTATTCGTTACTGCCGATCCTGTTCCGTTACGGAGTGAAACCGAGCTGTATTTATTGGTATTGGTCAGGAAGCTCACCGACTCCAGGCTGTTGAGTCGTGAGCTACCCGTGGATCCTATACGATTCAGCTTGGTGATATTGCCATTGTCGTCATACGTGTATCCGGCATCGTAAGCCCCGGTGGATGACACGGAACAGCCGTTGCTACCATAACATGCAGTCGTGAGGCGATTCGCATTATCATAGCCATAGTAATAATTGGCTGCCGTTGCCGACTCTTCCCGCTGCACCCACTGCTGATGGGTGATGTTACCGTTGTTGGCATATGCCAGATCCATGGCAAACTGGTCGCTACCTAAACTGCCCGGGTTGTTTAAGCGGTCCATCCAACCCTGTACGGTATAGGTATAATCGACTACCTGGGTACCTGATCCCAGATCCAGCTGGCGCACCTGTCCATCAGGGAAATACTGGTATTCAGCCCGCTCGGTACGTGTACCAGATCTGGATGTGCTGGAATGCACCTGATGTAACCGCCCAAACCCGTCGTAGCTGTACCAAAGGTGTAGCTCATCGGTTCCTGCACCTTCCTGGACGTGAACTCCGGTTTGTCGTCCCAGTTCATCGTAGCTGTACGCAACGGTTTTGAGTCCCATTCCGTTATAATCATGCTTCATCCATTCCACTAATCCGAGCTCATTATAGCTGTAAAAGGTTTTATGAGGAGTAGCCGTTAAATCTGTGGGATCATAATACCATACCTGTGCCAGGCGACCCTTAAGGTTTTGAGCTCCGCTGTACCCATTAGCCGCATCGTATTTGTATTCTACCAGCTTTTGATGGTCACTGGTTGGAAAGGAATCGTTGTTTGGATCTGCACTGGAAAAACTGGTGCTTCCATAATACTCTCCGGTTTCGGTTACACGTTCCAGATCGTCGTATTTCGTGTATGCATATTGAAAAGCGCGAAACTGTAACGAGCCATTGGTATTCTCGGTCTGGTCCATTCCGTTCGAAACCGTTCTGCCAAAGAATTTATACGTGCCTTCGCGTGCGAGCATCGACTTACCGGTTGACGTTTCCCAGCCTTCATCAAGAGGTGCAATCCCTTCCACAAGCAGTTGATCTCCATTTACATCATCGGCAATCCAAGCCCGATAATCAGCTTCATTCAACGTGGTGCTAATCGTAAAGGATAATCTCCCGGATTTCTGTGGGGAAATGGTACGCTCGAAGTGACTATTCCCGGTGGTATTGAGCGATACCGTCAAATCCCCGCCCGACTCTTTATGTCCGGCGTGTTGGGTAAAACGGAGTCTGCCTTTATCGTCATAACGGTAGCTGTTGGAATTCTCCTGGTCGGGTAATGACGTTCCGGTCAGTTGTCCTAGTTGGTTGTAGGTGTACGTCGTAGCCAGACCTTTGGGGTCTTCCACCCGCACCAGGTTTCCGCGTGTATCATAGGCAAATTCAGTAACCAGGTCGGTGGAGGAGCGGGTGAGTTTACTGTCCCCGTTCATGTCTACCCCGCTGGCAATGGTTTGCCCCCAGCCGTCGGTATAGGTAATCGTCCGTCTGTTACTCGGATCGGTAGTTACCGTTTTAGTAAGGGTGTTCGCTGCCCAGGTTTTGGCTGGCGTACTGCCCTGTGCCGCTGTTGCAAAGGTCTCGGTGGTATTAAGCCCGTAACTGGTTTGTACGTCAAAGCTGGCCCCGCCCGGCAGGCGTTGTTCCGTTACACGGGCCATGGGCGCATCTTCGTATTGAGTGTAGGTATAGGCGAAATCTTCGGTACCTGAGGCCACCAGCGGATCGTAGTAGTCTTCCACATCGGAAGTGCTGTTCAATTGCTGACCGGGCGTGAAGGCACCCGTACCTTCCAATAAATTCGGGCGATAGGAAGTCACCCCGTTTTCCTCTATTGGACGTGAAGCTACTTCCGGAAGTCCCCGCTCGTTATATCTGGTATCGGTAATGATGGCGGTATTCGAAGCATCCCTCATTTGAGACTGAATGGAGCGGCCTAAGCCGTCTACATATTCCATACTGGATTGCCAGGATTTTGCAATACTCAGATTGGCCGCATAGAAATAGTTACCGTTACCAGAAAGAGCAAAGTTAGGTGTCCAGGTGGTGCTAAAACCGTCTAGCGTATAGGAATTATCCGGGTCACGCCCTTCCCCTTTCGGATACACCCAGGCAGTAAGAATTCCTTCTTTTTTAGACAATTCAATCGTATACCACTGATCGATGGGGGCATTCAGCGGAAACGTAAACGGATTTTGATAGCCACCCGAGTTTTTCTGATACTGAATCCTGAACCGATCCGATGCGGGTACATAGTGAACAGCAAACCGGTTGCCCGATTTATCCAGCATGATATGAGGGGTACCACCAGTGGTTTGATCAGGATAAAAATCGATTTTCGCAGCTACTTTTTCTTCACTAAGGGGCAAAAATATAGTCTCGTAACCACTGCCTGTTCCCATACGGACGGTCGTTTCTCCAGCCATCTGTACATTAAATAAAGTATGTATAGGGTCAACATCTGTCCAGTTTGCCGAGCTACTGAAGTCATCGTACATAAAAGGGTCAAGGTACGTGATGCTTTCTACCGTATTCGGAGCCAGAGCATCATAAACGCCTCCGTTTTTAGCCGCAGAGTATCCATAGGAGTAGGCGGTTGTCTGGTAACCATTAGTATTCCGCGTCCCGTTTAACCGTCCGGCATCATCGTACTCATATGTAACTGCTGAACCGCTCTGGTCCATCACATACACCGGAGTTTGGAAGGTGGCATGATAATTCGCGCTTTGAGCCTGGGCTTCAACAGGGTAAATACGAATATGACGCAAGTAAAAGGTGGTATTCGGAGCTCCGGTTCCATTCCATGGACTACGCAGGTATAAATGCCCGTCCGTGGCTGTAACAAAATCCACGGAGGTTTTCACCCACCCGGAAGTTACTCCGCTCGTTATCCAGTTAGTATGGGTCGCCGTTGTGGAGTTAAAGCCTTTCACATGAAAAACACCTTCGGTTACCTTGTACTCTAGATCCAACCGGAATTGCTTGCCCGCCGGCTGAGATCCCACCGACAGGCGGACCCCGGCAGCGCGGTTTGTCAGATTATCTATCTCGACTCTGAGGTGCGGAACCTGGTCTTCTTCGCCCATGGAATAGGTCAGGGTGCCATTCCCATTTTTATAGGACACCAATCCGTTCGGAAGTGGTCCAAAGGAGCTTTGATAAACATCGTCCATATACACCACATCGATGTCATTCTGGGGTGTATTGGAAAAAACTCCCACAACTTGCGTTCCGGTGTTATCATAATGGAAAGAAGAAACTACGCCCGCTGCGTCTTCCATTTCTATTACGTTACCTAAAGCATTATATTCATTAATCTTCTGAACAGTTATGGCTTCTCCTGGTGTTGATGGAGCGGTAACGTCACCAGAGTTGCTTCCTTCCCATTGAGACTGTTTCCATGCACGCCAAATCCCACCGGGAGCGATAAAACCAGAAGCAGAACCATCATTCCATTCCGTCCAGGATTTGCTCAGATCGTTGTTTGCCCCATCTTCCAGGAGTACCGAGTAAGGCTGGGTGAGCATGTTCGAATCAGCCATAGCCGCGTATTGCTCATGAGCATACCTGTACGTGGTTTTTCGCTGTTCTCCGGTCCGGCTGTTGGTCTGGGTTTGGGTAACGATCTGTTTATGGTTGTCATCATAAGTATACTCGGTTTTAACAACTAACGAGTCTGACCCCATCGAATCAAAAGAAATCATCTCTTCCGATTCTATACGACCCCATACCGGATACCGATAGGATATGGATATCCAACTACTTTTCCCTAAAAAGTGCGTTTGCGTGGCGCCGGAAAGGGCTCGCGTGTGAAACTCAGGAATCTCATAATTATCGCTGAATAGCTCCGAGTACGTACCGGCCTGCGTGTTTTTGGTCAAATACTTATAGGCCTTTTTTTGCCGGGTAAGCAATTCGCCGCCTGAATCAAACGACTCCACACGGTACACCTTCCCTCTTCCCCAACCATAAGAATGCCAGCCCATCCCAGGGAGAGCGACATTATCGCTCGGTATATCCGTGAAGACATTGTTTAACGCACCCGGTCCTCCACCAGAATTGCTAAAGTAGTACCGGGTGTACCCCCCGTTTTGTTCACTTACTTCAATATTCGAGTACCCCATTTGTGGTCCTTGTTCGCTCACTCCATCATGGCTGTCGGATACTACGGCGTGCATGCAGAGCCCGCCTAGTGCAAAATCACAGTCATAGTATTTCACCTTTCTGGCCAACATCCCGCTTGACTTGGTCGTATCGGAAAATAAGGTGTAACTGTAGGTAGTTTCGCGATTTACTGTGGCCGGATTCCCATCATCATACGTTACCTTTTGCACCCGGTGCCCCGGTCCGACCAGAACATTCACTTCGTCTTCCACTAAAGCAGTAAGACTCACTTCCGCCTGATCGGTAAAATTTGCTGGCACGTCCACTTCCACCTTATACGTTCCCGCCGGGACAGATTGCATTGGACATAGCGTTCCAAAGGGGTTAAGAGGAAGCTCTTGGTTGTAAGAAGGATTGCTAACTCCTACTAAATACGCCCTCAGGTATTTGGTGTTATAGTCTTCGCCAATACTACAGGAATCCTTGTACGCAGGAACCGGAGCTGGTTCACCAAGTACCTCAATACCAAATACCGAACTCTTCAACGCCAATGTGTTACCTGAGTTAAGGTCTATGGTAAACGGGTCGGTAGATACGGTAACATTAACAACGGTATCTACTGTGGCACATTGATTATTGTCACAGCCATTAAATTCCACGATCTGTGTGAGTACAGGCTCTCCTCCTACCCCGGAATAGGTATTGGGCTCATACTCAAACGATATGTTACCACCGGCTGGATGTGAGATGGTACTAAGCAATCCAATCTGTGATTTTGTGGGAATAGGTTGCCGGTTAATTCCTGCCTGATAGACGAAATTCTGAGGCGATACTTCCCTGTAGTGTTCCGGAAGTTTTTCCCCCGTACCATCATCATCATTACCTGTTTGGCCGTTAAAAAATCCCCAATGATCAATGGCATAGCTGTCGGTATCCGGTATCCATACCCCGGTTCCCAGATAACTAAACCCCCAGGTTTGATGAACACTCCCAGCGGCGTCTAAAACCGTTAAAGAATCTAACAGCAATCGTTTGTTATCAACCGTACCCAGATACATATACTCTAAGGCATAGCTCATCAGCGTGTTATCATCTACTTTGACCACAATAGAATCAATCTTGGGTTCTTCTGTAAAATCCAGCCGGTTTGTAGACCGGGTAAAATGAACACTTTTATCTTCGTAGGTGATCTGGGTTAAGTGCACGCGTTGCAGGTGTAAATCACGAACACTCGTCCGGCTTACCTCACCAAAATACTTTTCTACACTCCCTCTACGATTTATCGTTGACGAACCAAAGTTGGATTCCACAGTGTAAGAGTAGGTAACTTCTTTACCGGAGGTATATCTGATGGATGTTAAATACCAGGAGGCATCGTAGGACTGTTCCGATTCAGATCCGGTCCCGGTAGCGTCAGTATACGGGGTGGTGTAGGTACGAACGCGTTCAATGGCCCCATTCTGTCCAAACCTGTACACCGTACCGTTTGGGTCGGTGATAATAATCTCTGTGATTAAACCACCGGTAATCGTAACCTTTATATCGAAAGGCGTGTCGTCTTCTACCTGTATGTTCCCATATTTATCGTAATAGAACTTACCGGAGTGGCTTCCAAAATTGATTGAAGGAATACGAGATGGTTTGCCGGATATCTTTCATTACAATTTTGGAAGCCACTCC
>JBCBST010000122.1:0-9471 GCA_039819115.1 Bacteroidota bacterium | reverse complement strand
GAGAAATGCGGTTTTCCTGTGCTGATGTGGAGTCATCCACAACAGAAGGTGAAGCAGCTAACAGAATAGGGGCAGAAATAAAAAAGCCCCAACTAAACAAGATGTTCAGCTGAGGCTTTAGATATGCTTGTTCCAGTTTGTTTAGCTGGTGTGCCTGACTGGAATAACCGGGAGTGTATTAACCGGAAAGGGTTAGATATCCAGCTCTTCTTCCGATTGGGCTTTCTTACGGTCGCGTAGTTTCTTCAGGGCATAGACCCCGCCAGCTGCTGCCAGTATCCCCAACCCTCCATCAATCGGGGCCTGAGTAGGAGCACTCGGTAAGCCCGGCTGAGCCTGGGCTACTTCGGCCAGAAAGGCCGCTATCAGTGTCAGAGTAAATAGAATGCGTGTTTTCATGATGCTATGTATAGATAAAGTCTTGAGTGAGGAGGTGCTATTTGATGAGGGTCATTTGACGGGTAATGGACTGACCGGCGCTTTCCAGGCGGTAGTAGTAAATCCCGCTGGCGCTGCTGGCCGCATTCCACGTGGCGGTGTAGGTACCCGCACTTTGAGTAGTGTTTACCAGGGTGGCTACCTTTTGCCCCATCACGTTGTAGATCGATACGTTCACCAGTCCGCTATTCGGCACCGTGTACCGGATGTTGGTCGTAGGATTGAACGGATTCGGGTAGTTCTGGTCTAAGGCAAACCGTTCAACGGTTACCTCTTCCTCATTGGATACCGTGGTTTGAGCCGGGGTTACAACCAAGTTGAATCGGTTGTCCACGATATCCGATACCTCAAAGGTATACGAGCTCTCCGTGGTGAGATCAAGCTCTGTATCGCTTTGAGTATCTACCAGGGTCAGGCTCCAATCAGAAGGAAAGTTTGTTGGGGCTTCCCAGCTAAGCTCGAATGTTCCTGTTTCAGTACCGTCAATCGTAAGTGGCACAGAAAGTTCCTGATCCAGATCAAAAGGAAATGAATTAACCTGAAGCCTGATGTCATCTTCAACAGAGTATAGCCCCACATAGCTGGCATCAAGTGAACCAAGGTAGTAGGCATCAAAGTTTTCCTGTCCGAATGCTCCCATTTCATGGAAACGAACGGTTGCTGAATTGGCAAAGTCACCATGAGTAAGAGCGAATTTGATGTTTCTGTTCTCGAACACTCTGCTTTTAGGAGCAGAAGCAACCGGGAAAGTATAGCTAACTGCGGCATCCACTTTTACGAAGAATCCTTCTCCAACAGCAACGGTATCGGTGGTAACCGTGCCGGATGCATCCAGTGAAGCATAGGCACCATTACGGTAGACATATACAAAGTTGTTCAGATCGGCGAATGAAGCAAAATTCAGATCGTCCACGTTGGTAGCTGCACCAAAAGGATTCCCGCTGAGGTTCCATCCGTCTTCAGATGCCGATCCGCTGGAAGTAAAGCTAAATGATTTGGCAACATCAGCTGAAGGAGCCGTTCCAGAAAAAGAAATCGTCTTAGGAAAATCACCCTGGATGCCGCCGGTACCAAAATCATCATCCTGGAACACATAAACGGCATAACCGTCAGCAGAACCCATTGTTGACGACTGATCCGTAACGCTTACAAAACCACTATCCGCATCAGCATCGGTATCGGTTTCGTCATACGTGTACACATTAGAAGCACCAGCCGTAGCATCTGCCCCTGTAAAACCCTGAGTCCAAAGACCGCCAAGTACATCATTCAAGGTAAGGGTAGAAACCGGGGATGCAATAAGTCTCCAGCCTTCTGATCCGGATAGAGTCAAATCCGGGATGGAAGCGGCTGCGCCGGCCATATTCACTACGATGTCATCAAGCGCAAACTCATCACGAGAACCACCACCCGATACATCATCGCTACTCCACCTGAGATAATATGAACTACCATCGGCTAAAGATAAACCAGATATCGTTGTGGATCTGGCATTTGAAGACCAGGATGCAGGACTGTCTGCAGCTTCTGTGCTTGTGAAATCCAAACCAGAAACATCGGTATAGGATACATCATCAGCACTATGAGAAAAAGTAAATGAATTCGCACGTGGTTGATCATTGAAAGCATATACGTTGTAGCTGACATCGATGGAGGTTACGGTTGAACCCGTATTATTGGTCACAATCAGAGTTAAATCACCGGGTGTAAAATCACTTCCGCCTGGCTGAACACCAACCGTAAAATTGCTTGAGGAAACTTCAAATGCGTAAAATCCGCCCGTGCTTACCCCACCGGAAGAAGAACCTCGTGCAGCGTCATTTGAGGTTGCAGTTCCTCCAAATGATAGTGACGCTCCACTCATTCCTGAAAATTCCCAGGCATCAGAGTCTAATTGACCTGCAGAAGGTGCCGGAGCAAAACCGTTGCCATTAAACACACCGTTATTAACGCCTGAGACGGTAGCGTCAAAGTTGATCGTAAAGTTAGTTGAAGTGCTGGTTACACTTAATTGCCCAAAACTCATCCCCGCCAGGAAAAGTACCATTCCAAGCGATAGTAAACTTCGTTTCATAGATGTATAATTAGTTAATTCGATTAGTGAGATCAGAAACTAATTAATACAGAATGGAGAGCTGTTAAGAGAGTGTTAAGGAACTGTTGGATTTGTAATCCAACAGGATTATGTAGCAAAAGAATAGAACCAATGGTCAGTTACTTATAACACTTTGTAAGATAAGAGTATATAAACAGACCTATCGTCATTTAGGAAAGAGAAAAGACCAAATATCACAGGCTTGATCGTGATCAAACCTGTTCTGAATGAACAACTACCTGAGCGTCAGGAATAGGAGTAAAACCCAACCCCTGTTTTATCGCCAAGCTTACCGGCATCCACCATTTTGATGAGCAGTGGACACGGGCGGTATTTAGGGTCTTTGAAGCCATCGTATAGTACATTCAAAATATCGAGGCACACATCCAGCCCGATGAAATCGGCCAGGCGAAGCGGTCCCATTGGGTGAGCCATCCCAAGCTTCATCACTTCGTCTACGTGTTCGGGGGTGGCTACCCCTTCATACACACAAAAAATGGCTTCGTTGATCATGGGCATCAACACGCGATTACTTACAAAACCCGGTGCATCGTTTACCGGTACCGGGACTTTTCCCAGTTTTTTGGAGGTCTCTTCGATAGCCTGGTAAGTCGCATCACTGGTTTCCAGTCCGCGGACAATTTCAACCAGTTTCATGACGGGAACGGGATTGAAGAAGTGCATACCTATGAATTGTTCCGGCCTGCTGGTTATGGCTGCCAGCTTAGTAATGGAAATAGAAGACGTGTTGCTGGCTAAGATAGCATGTTCAGGAGCATGTTTATCAACGGTAGTCCACACTGAGCGTTTGAGATCCAGATTCTCCGGTACAGCTTCTATGACCAGGTCTACATCCTGTACACCGGTTCCCAGATCCAGCGATACGGTAATGTTGGCTAACGTTTCTTCTTTTTGGGCTTCCGTAATCCTTTCCTTCTTCACCATCCGATCCAGGTTTTTTGCTATCGTTGCTAACGCACGATCTGCAAAGGCCTGTTCCGTTTCAATCAACGTTACCGTTAGCCCATTTTGTGCACTAACATGAGCAATTCCGTTTCCCATTGTTCCGCCGCCAATGACTGCTACTTTCTTGATTTCCATGTCTCCAGGTTAGGTTGAATTGAATAGTTTAAAGGAAGCCTATGGTAGCGCTTTTTTCGCTTAAATGGTACGAGCTTCGGCAGGAAACTTGCACTCTGAACAGGTATGTGCTAAACAAAATATAAGTTCACTAAGCATAGCTTTCGATGTAAACCGATCACCCGATACTTCGCTAGAATGTGCTATACCAGGTCAGGAATCTCCTGCTTCGATAGGTTCTTCCTGTATCTCAGCCAGTTCTTTTAATGATTGAGTAATGCGATGCTGCAATCGGGGGTCAAATTCGTCAGAAAGCAGCGACCGGTACACCACTACCTGTTCTGATGTATCCTCAAACTGACCGACCATGGATATCGCAAGGATACGCATACGCGGATCGGGTTGATCCGACAGTGCAACAATCAAGGCTTTTCGTTCTTCTGCTGCTATGCCCGACCGTACATTCAGGATGTCGACGGCCTTTTCAATAGCCTTTAACGTTCCGAGTTCCGGGATTGCTTCCAGAAAAGCGGATTCAAGAATCTGGGCAGAATCCAGGGGTAACGCCTGTTCATATGCCAATACAGCCCGATACCCTGTGCTATCGGTTTGAAGCAGACGATCGATAAATGGTTGCCAATCTTCACGCCCCGCAAACGTACGGTACGCCCCCAAAGCGGTCATAAATAAGGAATCGGATGGTGTTCGGAGTGTAAACGATCGGATGGCATTCTCCACCATTTCGTTCTCTGAGTACGCGGTTAAGGCCTGAAGTGCAACCTCCTGAATCACAGGAGTCTGCCTTAATGCATCCAGAAACACTTGTTCGGTGCCAATAGCTCCATCAGTCAGCTGACTGAGTGTTGAAAGCATGGCAGCTTTTGCCTGTGGGTATTCCTCCGTAGCCAATGCATCGTTTATGGCAAGCTGGAGATCGGGATTATCCGTGTGTTGCTGAAGCAAATATGCTGCTTCTGCCCTGAGATCAGGTATCGGACTGCGAAGCTGGCTAAGAGCAAGCATTAACGGGTAGGTTTCCACCTTCCATTCCATCTGATCCTCCTCCTGTTTTTGTATTCGGATGGATTCAATCAGTCCGGCATCCTCAAACCAGAGCGTATCGGTTTCACCGGTTATCGAAAGGGATACACTGGAAGAATCGCCAAAGGAAAAAGTGGTAACCTTCAGGTCATGAAGGGTATTCCCTTCCCCTTCAACCAGTTCGAATACAAGACGTAACCGGTTATCTATTTCTGATTCTTCCACATCAATGCGATAGACGACCGCCTCATTCAAAGGAAGCTCATCCTCGATCACAGGACCGGCCTTTATCTCCGGTAGGGATTGTCCCGTTGCCTGATACCATTGTTCATTTACCTGGTGGATGGGCAGGTACCCCATCCCATTCGATAGCAGTTTTTTATAAAACTCAGACCACTGGGTCGCTATCGGTTCGGAATAGCTTAGGTCTATATTCAGAGTAGAATCCAGTTCACCCCCCCATATTTGCTGAGCATGATCAATGAGGGAGAACCAATGATCGGTAGTTGCGCTTCGTATCCCCTGCCCCATCCATTGAGCGAGTATGCCCTGTACGAGTTGCGTTTTTTTGTCACCCAGATCCTCAAAAACATATACTACGCCAGCAGCATCAGACCGTTCCATCAGGTAAGAATCGGGTAATAACACCACTTTTAGATCCGACCAGGGATACTCCACATTGAGATAGGCCTCCGCTTTCTTGAGTCCGTCAACGGCCTGCTCCAGTAGCATGGTTGCTGTTGTTGCCTCTGTTGCCGATGGGGTAAATACATGCACAGATTTTATGCCCGCTTTGGCCTGCTCCTGGACGAAATCACCCACCACCAGCGAAAGCCCGGTTACCGGTATGGCCGTTTCGGTTCGGTACGAAAGGGTTTTTCGATCTGCACTACTTACTTCATCACCAAACAGTTCGCCGTTAAAAATCACCTGCTGCGTTGCCGGAACCGTGATGTTGGCCACCACGGGAACTTCTACTCGCGGATGGTCGAATACAGGAAGCCAGTGCCGCACTCCAAATGGATTAAGCGAGGTGAACAACGTTCCGGTTGCATCTACATGGATACCATACTCCGACCGGGATTGCCAGCTTATAAACAAAGCGGAAGTAGCTGTCTCCGCCAGTTCTGTTTCGGATGAAATAATAAGGGAGTCACCGGAAATGCGATAATCAACCGGCTCGTCATTCAGCTTTACTTCCTCAATTTCCATGTTTGCCGCATGCAGATACCACCGGCTTATACCCGACACTTTAGCCGAAAGCTGGTAATACACATCACCGGAAATCAGTCGCTGATCCGGGTTCACTTTCAGATCCAGCTCTGCCTGCCTGATGTGGATTGGAAATTCAGGGTATTCCTCATAATTGAAGAATCCAGGTAGGGATTGTGCGATTGAACGATCAGGTAGTGCAAACAGGCATACGCCCATCAACAAAGGTATAAAGCGTCGTGTGATTCGGATCATAAAAGGATCAAAGATGACGGTCAAAAATAGTTTTTATCTCAGGTTGAAGCATTTTGTTCGTGGAAATTCCGCTTCCCGTATGTATGGTTTCCACACCGTGTTTATCGGTAAAAATACCACCCGCTTCTTTGAGCACCGGTAGCAAAGCTGCTGCGTCCCAGATACTCAGGATCGGATCGTACATCACGTCGGCGCGACCACAAGCTACCATCATATGGCCATAAGCGTCGCCCCATGTACGGTGTAGTTTAGTGGCTTCCATAAGTTCCATAAACAATTCTTGCTGATCCTGGTCTTTAAACCGGTAGATTTCTGTTACCAATAACGTGGCATCTTCCAATTGTTGTGTTTCACGAACCGAAATCGGTTGCCCATTCAGGGTAGCCCCCTCGCCAATAGCAGCCGCACAGAGTTCGTCCAGCGCCGGTGCGTAGATCACTCCAACCTGGGGCTCATTATCGATCATTACCCCGATTAGTGTGGTGTAGAAAGGAACCCCATGAATAAACGATTTAGTACCATCAATAGGATCGAGTACCCATTGCACCCGGGCATCTTCGTTGGTGCGACCGTATTCCTCTCCAATGATGCCATGATCAGGAAACCGTTTCTGTATTTCCTCTCTCAGAATTTGTTCGGTTTCGCGATCAGCTATCGTGACTGGCGAATCATCCGCTTTACTGATTACTTCGACATCCTGTTTAAAATAGGTTAGGGTATGAGCTCCTCCGACTTTGGCAATATCAATGGCAGCCGACAAAAGTTCTTTGTTGGTCATTTTCAAGTTTTTTGTGTGTTCGATGAGTGAGTATTTTTGAACCATACTGAACCGTCCTCTTCAGACACATACTGAGGGAGTGAAACCATATATGCTGTCTTCAGGAAGACCCTGATTCGATCGGAGCAAAAATAGGATTAACTATGCCCAATACCCAAAGCCTTACCCTCATTTCAAAAGAACTTAATGTAACTACCCGGCAGATCACGACCGTTTCTGCTTTTTTGGAAGAAGGTGCTACAATCCCCTTCCTTGCCCGTTACCGGCAGGAGGCAACCGGAGGTCTGGATGAGGAACAACTACGGGCACTAAGAGATGCGCTTGAGTTCCACAAAACACTGGAACAACGCAAAGAAACCATTCTCAAAACCATTAAAGAACAGGATAAGCTTACCCCCGAATTGGAAGAACAGATTGTACAGTGCTATGATTTAAACATCCTTGAGGATTTGTATCTCCCCTACAAACCCAAGCGTAAAACCCGGGGTGATAAGGCCAAAGAAAAAGGATTGGAACCCCTGGCTGTTCATATCTGGCAGCAAGAGATCGAAAAAGGCAATCCCGATGAATATGCTTCACCTTTCGTTGATGCTGATAAGGACGTGTCTACTATTGATGAGGCCTGGGCCGGTGCCATTGATATTGTGGCCGAATGGATTAATGAATCGCTGGATGTGAGGGAAGCCCTACGAGAACAACTCTCAAAATATGGCTCGATTAAAACCCGGAAGAACCCGGCTACTGAAGGGCGCACCAACTTTGAAGACTACTACGAGTTTGAAAGCAAGGCCAGCCGGCTTAAACCGTATCAGGTGCTGGCTATTAACCGGGGCGAGCGCGAGAATGTCCTCTTTGTTAATGTGGAGGTATGGGAAGAACGAACGCTGGAAATTGTAGATGATCTGGTGATTACCAACGATCTGTCCATTTTTACTGAGAAACTGCAAGATTCGGTTGAAGAAGCCTGGAAGCGCCTGTTGTTCCCATCTTTGGAACGGGAGCTCCGTAACGAACTAACCCAGACTTCCGACGCCCACGCCATTGAAACCTTTGCCACCAACCTGGGAAACCTGTTGATGCAACCTCCCCTGGACCATAAAATTGTGATGGGTATAGATCCAGCGTTCCGAACGGGTTGTAAAGTGGCTATTGTGGATCAAACTGGTAAATACCTGGATGGGAGCACGATTTACCCTACCCCACCCCGTAAACAGATTGCGGAGTCGGAAGCTGTACTGGCTGCTTTTATTGAGAAGTATGACGTTAACCTGATTGCTATTGGTAATGGAACAGCCAGCCGGGAAACTGAGCAGTTTGTGGCTGATTTCATACAAAAAAACGCAGATTACAAAGACCTAAGCTACCTGATCGTAAACGAAGCCGGAGCTTCGGTGTATTCTGCATCCAAGATAGCACGGGAAGAGTTTCCAGATCTGGATGCCGCTCAACGCGGAAATATCTCGATTGCCCGACGGGTTCAGGATCCACTGGCTGAACTGGTCAAAATCGATCCCAAGTCCATTGGTGTTGGCTTATACCAACATGATGTGAACCAGGTACAGCTTTCCTCCAAACTGGACGATGTGGTAGAAAGTGCCGTGAATGAAGTCGGAGTGAACTTAAATACGGCTTCCGCCCCCCTCCTTTCTCATATCTCGGGACTGAGTAAACGAGTGGCACAGGCCATTGTACAACAGCGGGAAAGCCAGGGCATATTCACCGACCGGGAACAAATTAAAGATGTGGAAGGGGTTGGAGCTTTCCGGTTCCAGCAGGCAGCCGGATTTATGCGTATTCCTGAATCCGGAAATCCACTGGATAATACGGCCATTCACCCCGAAAGCTATGAGGCCACTGAAAAACTGTGTACCCTGTTCAGCATTGATCTTGACAATCTTCAGAAGGAGAAAAACCGTATTGGGGACGTTTTTGAGCGGGCAAACCTGGACGAGGTGGCCGCCAAGATCGGGGTTGGGGTACCTACTCTGGAACTGATCATCGAAAACCTGCAGAAACCGGGGCGTGACCCCAGGGAGTCGTTACCTAAACCCATCCTCCGCCAGGATGTACTTTCCCTGGATGATCTGAAGGAAGGTCAGAAACTGGAAGGCACCGTACGTAATGTGGTCGATTTTGGTGCTTTTGTGGATATTGGAGTAAAGCAGGATGGGCTGCTTCATGTGTCGGGAATGTCAAAATCCAAAAACCGAAAGATTGATAACCCGCATGAAGTGGTGGGTGTGGGTGATATCATCCAGGTCGAAATCATTAAACTGGATCTGGAAAGAGAGCGAATCGGGCTGGCCTTGGTTTAGGGGGCAGCCTCTATCACATCAATAGGTAGTTGAAAAATAAATTGATAGGATTATTCTCCTATAAACTCGTCGGTGTCTCTGCAAATAAACATACTAACTCTATATGAACTGGGAAAAACTGGATATACACATTGAAAATCTAGTTCCGGGACTTGCAACATTATGGTCACTGTCTTTGCATGTCAAAACAAATGGAATTCAAACTGAATTAGACGATATTATACTTGGGGCGTCGCTAATTGCGGTTGCTTTTTTGA
>JBCBST010000121.1:0-9590 GCA_039819115.1 Bacteroidota bacterium | reverse complement strand
TGCCGATTTTTATGTTGGATGATGTATTTGGTGATCTCGACCTGGCTAAAACCGAGGTGTTGTTAGAGGCCTTGCAACAGCATTCCGGTCAGACGTTTATAACGGCTGCAAATCCTATCCCCTTTCAAAAGTATATGGACTTCAATCTGCCTCAAAATCAGTACTACGAAGTGAACCTGGGCCAGATAACCTGAAGGTTCGTATCGTCAATCCGCCGTTAACTCTTCGTAGGCTATCCCCAGGTTTGCGGATAATGTTAATCTCCAGGCGTCAGAGTTAAACACCTCAAAACCACCCAGCTCTTCTTTTTGTATAATTTCTTCTTTTGGTTTTCCGGCCGCAATTCCTTGTTGGGTCTCGTCGAGCAGGGCTTCCAGAAAAGAAGCCATCAAAAGTACATCATCCTTTGTCCCGGTATTCCTGAACTCCGGATTATGGTGTCCGAAGATGTAGACGGCATCGTCTGGGAGATCGTCTACAGCAGTACGGAGCACCTTGGCCCAGTTTTCTATAGAGGCCCCTCCTGCACGGTCAATAAAAGGGTATACCCGGTTAAAGACCAAATCACCCATGTGGGCTACATTCGCCTGTTCAAAGAATATGACGGCATCCCCTTTTGTATGAGCCGGACCATAATGAGTCAAGTGAAGGGTTTCATCACCAATATTCGTTTTCCAGGTATCCGAAAAGGTTACATCGGCATAAACCTGTGCTGCAAGTGTTTCCTCTCCACGTGCTTCTGCCCGGGCTTTTTGTAAACCAGGTACATGCTCATGAGCAACAATGTGTGTCACTTTGCCCTTAAAAGCCCCATTCCCACCCGTATGATCGCCGTGATGATGCGTGTTTACTAACAGATCGAAAGGAAGGCGGGTTCGTTCTTTCAGTCCCGAGATACAGGTTTCTGCAGATCTCATATTTTGGGAATCCACGATAACCACTCCATCGTTATTTATTAGCCAGCCTATGGTTCCGCCCCGCCCCGTAAAGGTACCCACATTGCGGCGCAGCGCGATAAAGGGAGAATCCTGAAAAAAGGACGATAATCGGTTGAAAGGAAGAACAGATGCACCGCTAATCAAAGCCGTTTGGTAGAGAAAATTTCGTCGATTCATAAGCAGAATGATGGAGTGTCAGGTTAATGGAGCGCCAGATAGCGTCCCGGCCGATGGTTTACTGCCAGAATTAAGTTCAGAAACACAGAGGCTAATACAGAATATAATACAGCGGGCAGGTCTACTATGAAAATGGCCCCGATAATAATGCATACATCTACTATCATTTGAAAAGTGCCTGCATTAACGGAATGGTACTTTTGTAAGTAGATAGAGAGGATGTTTAATCCGCCCAGGCTGGCTTTATGCCGAAATAGAATTAGTAAACCAGTACCAATGAGGAACCCTCCCAAGGCAGCAACATAAATGGGATTGAGGGTTCCAAACTCGAATATTCGCGGTACAACGTCGGAGGCAAAGGAGACCAGCGTTACGGTAAAGAAGGTCTTAATGGTAAATACCCAGCCTAGTTTCCACAGGGCGAGGGCATAAAAGGGAATATTCAGAAAAAAGAAAACCAATCCGAATGATTGACCAAAACCATAATGAGCAAGGAACGCCATACCCGCTGTTCCGCCAATTAAAAAGTTCATATGACTGAACATAGCGATACCAAAAGAGAGGATAACACATCCTACCGTGATGGAAAGCAAGTCTTCAGGCAGGGAATGATTTTGAGCGGCAGGCGAAACATTATGTTCGTTTTGCTCACTCACCGGGTTCATCCCTGATCAACAGTAGAATAGCCGAATGAGGAACAATGACATATTTTTCTGTTTCAAATTCGATCTCATATGCTCTTGATTTGAGATAAATGGCTAAATCTCCCTGATGTGCCTGCAACCCGATGTATTTGGTTTCATCCCCTTTTCCCTTCCACTCTTCTTCGAAATCATTGGATGGAATAGGGTAACCTGGCCCTGTTTTTATGATATAGCCACTTTGTATTTCTTCTTTTTGCTTGACGGAGGCTGGTAAAACCAACCCGCTTCTGGTGTGAGTTTCCATATCGCGGGGTTTGATTAACACCCGGTCTCCCACAACAACAAATTTTTCAATGGAGTTGAGATATTCCTGAATCATTCGGGAAGATACAGGTTTTTTAGGATATTGATGATTCCTTGAATTGTCATCAACCAGGTTATTCATTTATGGACAATAAAGTATGTGTCGTTACCGGAGGGAACTCAGGCATTGGGTACGAAACCGCTAAAGCCATGGCTGCTAAAGGAGCGTACGTAATCCTGGTTTGCAGAAATGAAGAAAAAGGGCAGGCAGCGCGATCTATGATTATGGAACAGACTCAGAACCATGGAGTAGATGTATGCCTGTGTGATTTTTCTATACAGCATGATATTCATAAAGCGGCAGACGTTATTTGCTCAAGGTTTAAAACCATTGATGTACTAATTAACAACCATGGTTTTATTGCAGGAAAACGAATGATTACGGTTGATGACCTCGAACGCACCTTTGCCGTAAATCATATGGGGTACTTTCTGTTTACCCGGCTGTTATTGCCTGCCATTTATGAATCAGATTATGCCCGCATTGTAAATGTGGCGTCCGAAGCACACCGAACAGGTTCATTTGAGCCTGAAAACCTGCAGCTGGAAACGGGATTCAGCCCAATGAAAGCGTATGGTAACTCAAAACTATTCAATATCCTGTTTACAAAAGAACTAGCAAGGAGAATTTCCCATACTCATATCACTGCTAATTGTTTACACCCCGGAGTAGTTCGTTCCAACTTTGCCAGTGATGGAAATCACCTGCTTCGCTGGCTATTTGCCATTGGAAAGCCATTCATGATTTCTCCAGCATCGGGAGCCAAAACCAGTATCTATCTGGCAACCAGCGACGAAGTTGATGAAGTAAACGGAGCCTATTTTAAGAACGCAAAACCGGCAGTTCCAAGAGCATTGGCTTTGGATAGTGAAGCCGCTGAGGAACTATGGGATATTTCAAGCCGTCTTTGCGGGCTGGAGTCGGAGCTTTTGTTGCCTACTTCCTGAGTACGAATAGCCCCACCACAAAAACAACTACCGATACGGCAAGGGGTTGAAGCTGGAGGAGATTTACGGATTGAGATTCAGCAAAGACATTAAAATTGCTGTTCAATTCAAAGAAGCTGATACCAAAATACAAGAATCCAAAAAGCCCGACTAGGGCAAGTCCGTTTCCAATCAGTTTTTTCATGGCTTGGGGATGTTAATGAGTTGAAGTTTCCCCCCGAAAAGCCAGTCTAAGAAGGTCAGAAGTAATGGATTGTTACAAAAAAAGAGAAAGGGTTAAGAAATTGCTAAGATCAACACATTCACATTTAAGAACTTAGGTGATCAATTGGTATGTAGCCTATAACGTTTGGAAACTTCGGTCAGTTAAGTGCCACCATACTGCATATGAAACATAGCTTGCGAGTAGAACCGAATACATAACCAATATGAAACGTTGTCGCTTAGTCTTTTTATTTCGTCTCCATTCTGTGAACAAGAAAAAACTCCAAATGCACATATAAAAAATACCCACATTAGGGATCAGGTAGTAAGCTGAAAGGGTGATTACAAAAAAAGGATATAGAACTCCAGGGTCTGGGCCGAGATCGAAAAGCGCCGTCAATAACAATTGTAACAATAGGCAAACTACAACCAACACCGGAATAGAAGAAACGTAATGAATGAGGTTTGGGGCCTTTTTTTCCATATGGTTATTACGTTCCAAAACGATTTAATTCAGATTGATCTTTGTCTGAACATCTTTTGGATTTCTTTTTAGCGTTCCCATCCACTCCACCAAACGTAGTCTATTTCATTTTTTTCGTTAAAAAAAATAATTGCATACCGGTCTGACCAAGTATCAAATAAAATTTGGTTTGGTTCATATTTTAATGAGTCCCAGTCGGCAACCAAATTCGGTGCTGGCCACGGTATATGAACCCGAATAGTTTTACCCGTTGGGACTTCAAACAAAACAGGTAAATTGCTTTCCTCGTTTGAGGGTAAATCCTTGAGTATAGATGAAGTCAATAATTTGAGTTTCTCAGTATTCTTTTTTCTCCATTCAGCAACCTCATTAATTGTTTCATTTGAATAGGTAACTAACATATTGTTTTTGTCAGAGTATTTACCGTGAGTTGGCGAAAATCTTGTGATTAAAGAATCGAAAGGTTGCTTAAACACTTTGCAAGCCCACAATTGATCTAAGGTGGAAGAAATGTCATTATCAACACCTCGTGAGTTAACCGGAGAAAGCGCAATTCTGTAGTCAGCTCGATTTTTTCGTAAGGTATCGGTCCAGATTTCAGTACAATCATCTAGAGGAGTTGCCCAATACGCTCTATGGGTTTCCATGTAGTCTAAGGCTTTACGATATCTTATTTCAAGCTGTTCTAAATCCGGAAGACTAGTATCTGCCTTAACCCACTCATCTTTTAAAGATTGAAGTTTTTTCTCTGGAGAATGACGACAACTAAAGAGAAACACTAAAACAAAAATGGTTAATGATATCCTCATAAGTTATTCATGGAGGTGCGGTTGATAGTGAGCCCTTAAGCGTGCTTCAATACCACTGGAATACCCGATATAAATTGTATCGTGGAGTGGGCTATACAAAACATAAACGAAATACATACCCAAACATAAAAAAAGCCCGGTTCACATGATGAACAGGGCTTGTATCTTTCGTAGCGTGGGACGGACTTGAACCGTCCGCCACCCGGCGGATTAAGAGTCGTGCTTCCGATCAGCTCTTCTGTTCACCTGCTCCCAAATATAGGCTCTACCACGCGCAGATTTTAACGCTTTCTCCCTTGCCATCGCCTGAGCTCTGGTTTCAAACTGCTCACTAAAAACCAGCTCCCATGGTTGATATCGTTTCGTATATGCCTTGTTTTGCGGATGATTATGGGCCCTTAAGCGCGCTTCAATATCACTTGAATACCCGATATAAATTGTATCGTGGAGAGCGCTATATAGGACATGAACGAAATACATACCCAAACATAAAAAAAGCCCGGTTCACATGATGAACAGGGCTTGTATCTTTCGTAGCGTGGGACGGACTTGAACCGTCGACCTCACGATTATGAGTCGTGCGCTCTAACCAGCTGAGCTACCACGCCATTCTGTAAGAAAGACTTCAAATATACCGCTTTTATGTGCATTTGATCAACAGGTTTTAGCTGCAATATGAATGTTCAATTGTGTACCTTTTCAGCTTAACGACCAGCTAATAACGGATATGGCTCAACGCATCACTTCTCGTTCAACCGACTATTCTCAGTGGTATTTAGATATTGTTAAAGAAGCCCAACTGGCTGAGCATTCCCCTGTCCGGGGGTGCATGGTGATCAAACCCAATGGTATGGCACTATGGGAGAATATGCGCGAGGCATTGGATACCATGTTTAAGGATACCGGGCATCAGAATGCGTATTTCCCATTGTTCATACCTAAATCTTTTCTGAGTAAAGAAGCTCAACATGTGGAAGGGTTTGCCAAAGAATGTGCCGTAATTACCCATAGCCGGTTAAAAGCGGTGGATGGAGGTGTGGAGGTAGATCCCGATTCCAAGCTGGAAGAAGAGCTTATCGTGCGCCCCACATCCGAGACGATTATATGGGATACGTACAGAACCTGGATTCAATCCTATCGCGATCTTCCCATCCTGATCAATCAATGGGCCAATGTGGTTCGATGGGAAATGCGGACACGCCTATTTCTGAGAACAATGGAGTTCCTGTGGCAAGAGGGGCATACCGCTCATGCTACAAAACAAGAGGCGGAAGAAGAGACACTCCGGATGCTGGAAGTATACCGGAGCTTTGCTGAAGATTTTATGGCCATGCCTGTTATTACCGGCGTGAAAACCGAGAGTGAGCGTTTTGCCGGAGCCGAAGAAACATATTGTATCGAAGCTTTAATGCAAGATGGAAAGGCCCTTCAAGCCGGTACATCGCATTTTCTTGGCCAGAATTTTGCAAAGGCATTTGATGTCAAATTTCAGGATAAGGATGGGGATCATAAATTGGTATGGGCAACCAGCTGGGGAGTTTCTACACGGTTAATTGGAGGGTTGATCATGACCCATTCTGATGATAATGGCCTCGTAATTCCCCCAAAACTGGCTCCTGTTCAGGTTGTAGTGGTTCCTATTTATCGTAAAGACGATGAGAAAGAGCGGGTACTTACCTATGGCGATACCATAGTGGATGAGCTGAAGTCGATGGGTGTACGCGTTCGGTTGGATGACAGGGATAACTATAAGCCGGGATACAAATTTGCAGAGCACGAGGCAGCAGGAATTCCTCTACGTATTGCAATAGGCCCACGGGATGAACAGAATCAAAATGTAGAGTTGGCCCGCAGGGATACCCTTGAAAAGAGCATACAGCAAAGAGAAGGCTTGGGGGAGCGTGTGAAGTTATTACTTGATACGATTCAGTCCGATCTGTTTGAATCTGCAAAGCAACGACGCGATGAGCAAACCTCAGCTGTAGATACGTATGAGGAATTCAAACGGGTACTGGAAAAAAAAGGTGGGTTTATCTATGCACATTGGGATGGAACATCAGAAACGGAAGAGCAAATCAAACAGGAAACAAAAGCCACGATTCGTTGTATACCGTTCCACAATACCAACTCGGGCGAAGGTGCATGTATTGTTTCGGGAAAACCATCAAAACAACGTGTGCTATTTGCAAAAGCCTATTGATACCCCGTGAGCTCAAATCAAGCTCCATATTCTCATTTTCTTAGCTCGGCTGAACAGAGCCGAATAATGGATCAACAAACGATCTCGGAGTTTGGGATTCCGGGATTTACATTAATGGAAGTAGCTGCAACAAAAGCAGCCGACATCCTGCGCGATTATTTCCCCGACAAACAGCACATTCTTTTTTTATGTGGGAAAGGTAATAATGCGGGCGATGGCCTGGCTATAGCACGGTTACTGGCTGAACAGGGGTGTCAATGTACGGTAGTTATGGTAGCAGGTACACATGATCTAAGTGATGATTGTGCTCACAACCTTAAACTCCTGAAGCGCCTTCCTTATTCCGTATCCATACAATCCGGTTGGGAACCCGAAGTACTTCCAGCTCAGATCGATGTTGTTATTGATGGAATGCTTGGAGTAGGTATTCAAAAAGAGGTGAGAGAACCATTTGTTGAAGCAATTGAATGGGTAAATGATCAGGAGATACCTGTGATCGCATTGGATGTTCCCAGTGGTTTAAACCCGGATACCGGGCGCATCATGGGGGTATCCATACAAGCTGCTTTCACCCTTGCTTTTGGTGGCTTAAAAATTGGGTTCTATTTAAATGATGGAAAGCGTACCACCGGATCCGTTTTTTTGTGCGAACTCCCCATTCCAAACCATTTAAAAAGAGCAGCCGCCTATTTGATTGATGAATCCTGGTGCTCTGTTCCAGGTGAGGTAAGTATCACCCGGACACATAAGTATGAGGAAGGAAAGGTACAGGTTATTGCAGGATCGACAGGATTAACAGGTGCAGCCATTTTAGCTTCAAGAAGTGCCTGGGGTACAGGGGTGGGGGCTGTCAATTTATTCAGTCCGCATGCTCTTTTGCCTGTATATGAAAAGCAGCTTGAACAAATCATCAAAACAGCTGTTGGGGCACAGTCAGCCTCTTTTTTTTCAAAGCAAGATGGCGCTGTTATTTTTGAAAGGCTTAACCCCGCACGTGATGTCCTTCTTATTGGCCCGGGGATTGGGCGAACTCAGGATGCGCAAGAGTGTGTACAGTATGTGCTTTCCCATTATAAAGGCCGGGTAGTTATTGATGCGGATGCTCTTTTTACTCTTTCAGAATGGGGTTCATTCACTAAACCAGCATCAGCTGAATGGATTCTTACGCCTCATCCAGGAGAACTTGCAAGACTCACAAAAACCGATGTTTCAGATGATTTTAAACGAATCCGGTTAGTGGGGCAGTTTTCAAAGCAACATGGAGTAACCGTTCTTTCAAAAGGGTACCCGTGTATGATTGCAGATTCCGGCGGTACGGTTTTTCTCACCGATTACGATACCCGAATGTTTTCGCGTGCTGGCTTTGGTGATGTGTTAGCGGGCAAAATTGCCGGATTTTGGTTGCAACAAAGATCCCCATTCGAGGCTATAACAGGAGCACTCCTTGAAGGTAAACACAGGGCGGATGCTTTTTTTAAAGGAGAACACAAACACCCATTCGAACCATTGGATCTTATTTAGTCAGGCTTACATGAGCAAAAAAAAAGGGTTACGCGCGGTACTTTTTCTGTTTGGATTAGGGACTATCCTCATATTGGTAGTCACACTTGCTCCATCAGGTTCTTCTCTCCCCAAAAATTTCTGGAGTCATGATAAACTGGGTCATGCAGCTATGTTCTTTTGTTGGACGTTCTTTGACGGGTTAATCATACTGTTAAATACCAGGAAGTTCCCAAACGTACTATTACTTATCACCCGAGGGTTGATATTCGGAGGTTTAATTGAGGTGTTACAGTATCTGATTCCTACCAACCGAAGCCCGGAATGGCTGGATCTTCTGGCAGATGGTATAGGTTCACTGATTGGTATCGTGTTTCTGTATGTGTTGTATAAGTGGCGGTTTCAAAAAAGCACAGCATGAATATGCGATAGAGACTGCACCACAGTTTGAGTTGATTTAACCAAATATGGCATTCAAACTGCTCTTCGATGAATTACAATAAACAACACGCCCTTCGGAACTCGTACATCCTCTTTTTTCAAATTGGATTAATTCTGGCCTTACTGCTGGTTATCTTTGTTGTAAAATCTACCATCAAGGATACACCCCCCAATGTTGAGGTGATGGATACGTCATTTGTGCCTTTAAGCAATCCTGCCCCGATTATTAAGCGCGAAAACCCACCTCCACCCTTAAAACCGGCCGTTCTTTTGGAACAACCGGATAATAGCCCGATTGATGATGATCCCATTGACTTTGGATCTTTTGAAGATGCTGTTCCTATTAACTCTCTACCCCCAAGACCCGATAAAAATGAAGACGATGAACCTGTAGCCCCTCACATGGTTGAACAATATCCTGAGATAATTGGCGGATTAAAGGCGCTGTATAAGCACATTACGTACCCTAAAATGGCTCAGGAGCTTAACATTGAAGGGAAAGTTGCTGTACAGTTTATCATCAATAAGCAAGGAGGTGTTGAGGAGTTGGAGATTATTCGCAGTCTCGGTCATGGATTGGACGAAGCCGTGCTTGATGCATTGAGAAAAGTCAGGTTCACGCCTGGCGTGCAAAACGGACGTCTGGTACGCGTAAAAATGATTCAATCGGTTAACTTCCGGCTGAACTAAGGGGGGAACGAATTAAAAGTTCTTTAGTATTTACAATTTAGTAATATTTTATTTGCAGCCTTTTTCAAAAAATATTTTCTTTAAGGCCTCCGATAAGTTACATGTAACGTTAACGACATCATTATTTATGTTAGATAGAAAACAACCACGGGCCGACTTAAGACGCTCCTACAATATTTACCTTCAAGGGGG
>JBCBST010000120.1:0-9699 GCA_039819115.1 Bacteroidota bacterium | reverse complement strand
AACCTGTCTACTTGGTTGGTGGCTATGTACGCGATTTTTATCTGAACCGCCTTAAGCCTGATCACCTCGATATTGATTTTGTAACCATTGGTTCGGGAATCAATATGGCCAGAAAAGTAGCCGAATTTCTCCCAGACACGCATCTGGCTGTGTTTAAGCAGTTTGGAACAGCACAGGTAAAAGCGGGTGCAATTGAGCTCGAGTTTGTTGGCGCGCGAAAAGAGAGTTATCGCCGGAACTCTCGAAAACCTATTGTAGAAGACGGAACGCTTGAAGACGATCAACTACGTAGAGATTTAACCATTAATGCACTTTCCTGGTCGTTGAATGTCGAGGACTACGGAACGTTACTGGATCCTTTTGGCGGTATCCGGGATTTAAAAAACAAATGCATACGTACACCGATCGATCCGCATCAAACCTTTGATGATGATCCATTACGTATGATGCGAGCGGTACGATTTGCAAGTCAGCTTCAGTTCGATATCGATACGGATACTTTTGCAGCCATTTGTAAAATGGCACCCCGTCTTTCCATTATTTCTAAAGAGCGTATTACCGACGAGTTGAATAAAATTGTGGACAGCCCCGTCCCATCCGTCGGGTTTGGGTTATTGTTTAAGACCGGGCTTCTGGAACAGTTTTTTCATGAAATGCATAACCTGGAGGGTGTACAAGAAGTAAATGGGCATCGGCATAAGGATAACTTCTGGCATACACTGGAGGTATTAGATAATGTTGCTAACGTTAGTGAAAACAGATGGCTGCGATGGGCTGCTATTTTACATGATATCGCCAAACCACCTACACAACGCTATGTGCCGGGTATTGGGTGGACCTTTCATGGGCATGATGCGTTAGGAGCGAAATGGACTAAATCTATTTTCAGACGGTTTGGATTACCCATGGATGAACGTATGCGATATGTGCAAAAGCTCGTCCGTCTGCATTTAAGACCCATTTCTCTGGTTTCCGAAATCGTTACAGACTCTGCGGTGCGACGCCTTATCTTTGATGCCGGTGACGATGTGGACGACTTAATGACCTTGTGCAGGGCTGACATTACCAGTAAAAACGAATTCAAGGTCGATCGTTATCGAAAGAACTTTGATCTGGTCGAGAAGAAAATCAAAGAGGTTGAGGAAAAAGACCGGATCCGAAACTGGAAAAACCCCTTGACCGGAGAAGAGATTATGGAAGCATTAGGTATAGAACCCTCCAAAGTAATCGGGGATATAAAAGAAGCCGTTAAAGAGGCCATCTTGAATGGAGAGATTCCTAATAACCATGATGCTGCTTTTGATTATATGATGGCTCATAAACATGAATTCTTAAATACAGAGTCCTGATGGAATATTGGCTGAGTAATGCTTATGCAAAGATTAATCTTGGTTTACACATCCTGGAAAAGCTGCCAAACGGATATCATAGCATCGAGACTGGATTCTGTTTCATCGAGTGGGCCGATCGATTTGAAGTAAAACCGGCTAACCGAATGCATGTTCAACTTTCGGACCCATCCATACCGGTTGATGATACCAACCTTGTGGTAAAAGCAGTACAGATATTACAGCAGGAAGCCGGATTGAGAGATGAATTTGAGATTTCGGTTCAAAAGAATATACCGGTTGGGGCCGGATTAGGAGGGGGGAGTAGCGATGCTGCCCTGACGCTCAGAATGCTGAATAAAATTGCAAATCTCGGGTTATCCGATTCCGATTTGGTTGAATTGGGCAAACAGCTTGGTGCAGATGTTCCTTTTTTCATTCTTAATGAAGCGGGAATGGGTACCGGATTGGGAACAGAAATCGAACCGTTACCCATCCAACCTGATGCCTGGATTGTAACCCTTTTTCCGGATGTATTTAGCAGCACGGTTGAAGCATATCAGTATTGTGAACCGGGAACTTCTGAGTTTTCCGTGCGCTCGGTTTTGTTAGAGGAAGACATGGACCAGTGGCAGTACTTGTTGCAGAATGATCTCGAACCTGCCGTTTTTCCGCGTATCGAGCTGGTTGGAAACTTAAAAGATCAGTTTTATGACTTTGGGGCGCAATATGCCGCAATGAGCGGTAGCGGATCCAGCGTATATGGGATTTTTGAACAGGATTTTGTAGCCCTTAATGCGTATGATTCTCTTCATCAGCTTGGATTTAAAGCTAACCTGACCCGACCCTTATTTAAACCCGATACAGGTATTTACCAAAAGGAGTAGTAACCTTAACACTTCTTAAATAAGGGAATCATTATTTTCACACTCAAACACTCAAACACTCACTCACTTAACGCACACATCAAGATGGGAAACAAACAAATGATAGGTTCCGACATCCGGTCGGGAATGGATAAAGATGCTCTCCGAGAAGATATTCTGCTCCACCTGCGTCATACGTTGGCCAAAGACGAGTTTTCTAAAACGAATTGGGATAACTACCGAAGTGTAGCACTCACAGTTCTTGATCGATTGCATGATGGCTGGTTAAAAACGCAACAAGCCTACTACGACGCCGACGCCAAGCGTGTGTACTATCTTTCCATGGAGTATCTGATTGGAAGATTGCTCGACAACATGCTGGTAAATCTCGAAATTCGTGATGTCGTTGCCGATGCTTTAGAAGAATTGGGCATGGATTATGAGAAAATCAGAGATGCCGAATGGGATGCCGGTCTTGGTAACGGTGGCTTAGGCCGTTTAGCAGCATGCTTTTTAGATTCGATGGCCACGCTTGGAATCCCGGCTGTGGGATACGGTCTTCGATATGATTATGGGATTTTTTATCAAAAGATTCAGAACGGATTCCAGGTAGAAAAACCGGATTTATGGCTGAAGTATGGTAACCCATGGGATATTGTACGTCCTATGATTCAGTATCCGGTAGAGTTTTATGGTCATCAGGTTGCACAACAAAATGGAAGCGGGTATTACTATACCTGGGAGCATACCCAAAAAGTGTTAGCTGTGGCTTATGATACACCGATTCCCGGATATGGTAATGGAGTAGTTAACAATCTTCGTCTTTGGAAAGCAGAATCGGATTCCACCATCGATTTACAGAGCTTTAATCAGGGGCAGTACATTGATGCGGTCCGTGAGAATCAGCTGGAACAGAATATTTCGCGGGTGCTATATCCGAATGACAAAATGTTTGTGGGATTGGAACTGCGTCTTAAACAGGAATACTTCCTGGTTTCGGCTTCTATGCAGGATATTCTCCGGCGCTTCAGAAAGCAAACCAGCGACTGGACCAAGCTTCCAAAAAAGGTAGCCATTCAGTGTAACGACACGCATCCCAATCTGGCGATACCAGAGCTAATGCGCGTACTTATTGATGAAGAGCATATGCCCTGGGAAAAAGCGTGGGAAATCACTGAAAACACGATGGCGTACACCAACCACACGTTGTTACCGGAAGCATTGGAAAAATGGCCTATTTCTCTGATGAAGACCCTGTTGCCAAGGCATCTTAGCATCATTGAAGAGATAAATCGCCGGTTCATGGATAAAATCCGGGCAACATACGGTGAAGACCACGGAAAAATGAAGCGTCTGAGCATTATTGGAGAGTCGGACAACCCGGTGGTACATATGGCCCATCTTGGTATTGTAGGTTCCCGTAAGATTAATGGCGTGGCCGAATTACACTCCCGATTGGTTAAGGAGGAAATGTTCCGTGAATTTGATGAGCTGTTCCCTGGTAAATTTACGAACAAGACCAATGGTGTGACTCCACGCCGATGGGTAAAGCAGTGTAATCCAGAATTATCTGAACTGATTTCCGATAAAATTGGCGACGAATGGGTAACCGAACTGAGCCAGTTAAAAGGCCTTGAGAAGTACGCAACTCAAAAGACCTTCCGCAAAAAATTTGCAGATATCAAACTGAGAAACAAGAAAAGGCTGGCGGAATACATCTACGATTACAGTGGATTAAAAGTGGACCCCGCGTCCATGTTCGATATTCAGATTAAGCGTATTCATGAATATAAGCGTCAGCTCATGGCTGCCTTGCATGTAATTACGCTGTATAACCGACTGAAGGCCAATCCAGACCTGGATATCTCGCCCAGAACGGTCATCTTTGCGGGTAAGGCGGCTCCTGGTTATGCCATGGCAAAAATGCATATTAAGCTGATTAACTCAATCGGGGAAAAAATCAATAATGACCCAGATACCAGTGATAAGCTTAAATGTATATTCCTGGGTAACTACAGCGTTTCTCTGGCGGAGAAGCTGATACCGGCAGCGAACTTATCCGAACAGATTTCCACGGCAGGTATGGAGGCCTCTGGTACGGGTAATATGAAGTTTGCTCTGAACGGAGCCTTAACCATTGGTACGCTGGACGGAGCTAACGTTGAGATGAAAGAAGAAATCGGTGACGATAACATCTTTATTTTCGGATTAACGGTAGAAGAAGTGACCGCTCTCCGGGAAAAGGGATATGACCCAAATGCTTATTATGAAGCAAATGCCGAGTTGAAGCTTGCGTTAGATCAGATACGGGATGGTTTCTTCAGCCCGGAAGACCGCAATCTTTTTCAACCTATCATCAATGCGTTGTTGCATGAGGGTGACTACTTCATGGTTCTTGCCGATTATGCTGCCTATGTGAAAGAGCAGGAAACGGTGGATGCAGCGTATAAAGACCAGGAGGAATGGAACCGTATGGCCGTGTTGAATACAGCTCGTATGGGTAAGTTTTCAAGCGATCGTACGATCCAGGAGTATGCTGACGAGATCTGGCAAACAGAATCCATCGAGCTACCCGAATCATAGCTTCTGTTTCTCACCCAAAAGAACTGGCTTCCACTGCCGTCTAATAAATACATTATGGCAGTGGAAGTTTCTGAATTAACCTTTATATCACGGTTACGCGCTGGCGACCGAGCCGCGTTTAATGAACTGGTGACCCGGTATCAATCCGGGGTGATCAACGTTTGTTTCGGGTTCACTAAAAACCAGGAAGAAGCAGAAGATGTTGCCCAGGAAGTGTTTATTGAGGTATACCGCAATCTTGCACAGTTCAAGGAAGAGTCGGGGTTATATACCTGGATATACCGTATAGCGGTGTCTAAGTCACTGGATTTTCTGCGTTCTAAAAACAGGAAGAAACGGGCTGCTTTTTTCAAAAACCGAAGTCGGGGAGAAGCCGCAGAACTTGCGTTGTTGCAGGTAGCAGATCATGGAAGGTCTGCTGATGAACAACTGGAACAAAAGCGTATGCAAATAGCCATAGAGCAGGCCATTTCCCGGTTACCTGAAACTCAGCGTATTGCATTTACCCTCACCCAGGTGGAAGAGCTTTCGTATAAAGAGGTGACAGCTATTTTAGATAAAAGCCAGTCATCGGTGGAGTCTTTGGTACATCGGGCCAAACAAAACTTGAGAAAACTCCTTAAAAAAGAGTTTGAACGATTAACGGAATAGCGCAAGAAGTTGGTTGTAATAACGCCTAACTAAACAATCATGAACACACACTCAAAGATAGAACAACGGGTTGAACGGGCAATGACTGAACTGGAAAAGCCCATTTCAACAACGCCTACCCCCCAGTTTAGAAATCGGGTTCTGGAAAGGTTGGAATACGAACAGCTTCAGCCTGAAGCTCCTGTATTTCACCTTCAGAGTATGTTACGGTATGCTGCTGTAGTGCTCATGATAGCATTGAATGTTGCCGTATATGTAAGCTTCAGCGCTACAGGTTCGGGTGATTCTTCATCAACCATATATGGCGTGTACGAAGCATTCGTGCCTGAATATGCATCCCTGTTTGAGGACTAAGCCATGAACATATTTGAGAAACAGCGATTTTTTGTTGTATTAAGTGCCGTGCTTTTGGTTTTGAACCTGGTGTTAATTGCCATTATGGTGGCTCCTGATTTGTTGCCCAGGGAAAAGGGTTCACGTGGGGGTTCTCCAATAAACTATATGTCGCGCGAGTTAGGGTTTGATGAACAACAAAAACAGCAGTTAACACAAATTGCGAATGAGCACCGTGGCGAAATTCGTAAGCTTAAGGATGATGTGGAACGCCTGAGAAGTTCTCTTTTTGCCGAGTTATCCCGCTCGGAAGTTGATCCTCAAAAAAGGGATGAGTTGTTATCTGCAATCGGTTCCACAACGTCAGAAATGGAACGGTCTACCCTGCTTTTTTTTAGTTCAATCCGTTCGATTTGTACTGATGAGCAACTTCCTCGTTTCGAGGAGATGGCAGCAAATATTCATAAACGGATTGGGCTTCAGCGCCGGGGATCAAGAGGAGGCGAGCGGGAGCGTAGAAGAAGAGACGGTGGAAACTAAACCATCTGATTGGTGGGCATAAACCATACCATTACATCAGATTGACCTTGCTATCAGATAAAACCTCCCGCTAAGCTAAGCACAGCAAGCAGGAGGTTTTTATTAAAGAAATACAGGGTTGAATTAATTGCCGATGGGCACTACAGGATTTTCGATTTCTTCGATTACCTGCTCATATTCTCCATTCCAGATGGCATTGAGTTTGGTAAGCTCCGCATCAACCTTGGCTTTTAAGTCCTCGAAAACAGCATATTGCTGTTTGGTAGGTCGGCCATATCCTGTAGCTACTGTGCTTTTAAGGGCAGCAAGCTTATTGTTCAACCGGATTGGGAAATTGAGAACATCCTGTCCGGATTCCGCTTTCGTTTGGACCAATGCCTTCTCGATATCCGAAATCATTTTCAGCAGTTCACGTCCTTTCTTCTTTAGCTCATCGTCATCCAGCTCACTCATCATACCGTTCATTTCTTTTCGGACTTCACGAATACGGTTAATGGATTTATGAGTGGTATCCAGTTTTGCGTTTATGGTTTGGACCAGATCGAACTGTGCAATTAAATCCTCCTGAGATACATCAGTGAGTCGGGGATCTTTCACAACTTCAAATTCCTGTTCACCAACCACTTCTTCACCAATATGCATGCGTACCGTGTAGGTTCCGGGAATAGCTGTAGGTCCACCGGTGCCCCCTGCCCACAGGATTTGACGACCGTCAAGATTAGTGACTCCCTCGTATTGCAGGTTCCATACAAATTTATTTAACCCTGCCTTAGCGGAAACGACTTGCGGCCGGGTTCGGTCTTCATCTTCATAAAAGGTTTTAGATGTTCTGACAGGCCGACCTCGCTGGTCTTTTTTACTTGAAAAGGTTCTGACCGCTATTCCCTGGCTGTCCAGAAATTCAAGCTTTATTTCCTTGTCCATTTCTTCTGCCAGATGGTAAAAAACCACGGCACCTGCTGAGGGGTTGGTACCAGTTGTAGATCCCGGGCGACTGAATCCGCCGCCCCGGCCAAATAAGTAAGGGTCTTCCGGATCGAATAAATAATGATCGGCAGCAGCAATATCTTCGCTCAATTGGTGCAGCACGGTAAGATCGTCCAATACCCAGAAAGAACGACCCTGCGTAGCTACAATCAGGTCTTTATCACGCTTGTGCAGCTTCAGATCGGTGATAGGAACAGCCGGTAAATTTAACTGAAGCGGTTGCCAGTTTTTCCCATCGTTGAACGACACATACATACCGGTTTCGGTACCAGCGTACAGCAAACCCTTCTTATTTGGATCCTCTCGTACCACACGGGTAAAGTCTGTGTCGGGGATACCATCTGTAATCTTTGTCCAGTTCTTTCCATAGTTAGATGTTTTATACACCATAGGGCGGAAATCACCGAACTTATACCGCGTAGCTGCGAAGTAAGCCGTTCCTGCATCGTGATGGGATGGATCCAGGATGCTGATCATACTCTCCGGCAGACCCTTAGGAGTTACATTTTCCCAGTTTTCACCGTTATCCCTGCTGATATGAATCAACCCGTCATCTGAACCGGCCCATAATACACCAGGCTGAATGGGAGATTCTTCGAAGGTAAATATCGTGTTATAGTATTCTACAGAGGTATCATCCTTTGTTATCGGGCCACCCGATTCGTCCTGTTTGGCTTCCTCATCTCTTGTCAGATCCGGGCTGATGTCTTCCCAGCTCATTCCCTGGTCCAGTGATCGATGTACAAATTGCGAGGTGGCATACAGCACATCGGAATTATGAGGGGAAATCTTGATTGGAAAGGTCCATTGGAAACGATACTTCAAATCTTTGGCACCGGATCCCATTGGGTTGTCGGGCCATACATCAATACGATCGCTGATTCCGCGTTTGGCGTCGTACTTGTTTAAGTACCCACCGTAGCTTCCTCCAAAGGTTACATCCGGGTTATCCGGATCAGGTGCGATATAGCCGCTTTCTCCACCAGCAACCGGCCACCAATCCCGTTCAGATATTCCAAAACCTCCGGTCCGGCTTCGGATTGCGAAGGTGCTGTTATCCTGCTGGGCTCCGTAAATCATGTAAGGAAACTGATTATCCATCTCAACCTGATAAATCTGAGCAGTTGCAGAGGTGTAGTACGACGACCAACCCACCCCACCGTTATAGGTTACCTGTCCGCCACCATCATCGCCGATAATCATACGCTGAGGATCGTCTGGGGCAATCCATAAATCGTGATGATCACCGTGTGGTGTGCCAATACGGCTGAATTTGGAGCCACCATCGGTAGATTTGTGGAAACCTACATTCAGAACGTATATCCCATCTTCGTTTTTAGGGTCAGCAACCACTTTGGTATAGTACCAGGCCCGTTGTCGAAGGTTACGATCAGAACTCACTCTGCGCCACGTGTCGCCTCCGTTTTCGCTTCGGAATAAGCCGCCATTTTCATTTTCTATAATCACATACACGCGGTTGGAATTAGCCGGGGAAACGGCTACTCCGATTTTACCTAACGTGCCTTTAGGTAATCCCGGGCGACTGGAGATATTTTCCCAGGTGTCGCCTCCGTCTTTACTCATGTAGAATCCCGACCCTTCACCGCCACTGCTCATTTCGTATTCGTTTCGATAAGCACTCCACATTCCAGCGAATAAAATACGCGGGTTATTGGGGTCTACGGAGATATCAACTGCGCCGGTTTTGTTGTCTACAAAGAGAACCTGATCCCATGTTTTACCACCATCCACCGATTTATACACTCCACGCTCGGCATTACCATCACCACCGAATAACTGCCCCATCGCTGCAACCCAAACTACATCATCATCTTCAGGATGTATTTCGATATCTCCAATAAACTGGGTTTGTCCAAGTCCGATATGGGTCCAGGTTTTACCTGCATCGGTAGATTTATACATGCCATCTCCTGCACTCATATTACCACGAATATCCGTTTCGCCCATACCCACATAAATCACGTTGGGATCGGAATGGGCAACGGCAATTGCTCCAACCGAACCGGTTTTGAAGAAACCGTCAGAAACATTGATCCATGAGTTTCCTCCATTTACGGTTTTATACACCCCACCCCCGGTAAAGCCGGTATAGTAGGTGTAGGGTTGATCGTTATGGCCGGCAACCGCCACCGAACGTCCTCCACGGAAAGGCCCGATATTCCGATAGTTCAGGTCTTTAAGCGCCGATTCCGGGTAAACAGGATTTTCGACATCGGCACCATGACCGAAGATTTCCTGGGCCTGAGCAGAGTCAGGGAACAGGCAAATACTTAACAACATGCTTAAAACGCATGTTAAGGAAGAGAGAGTTTTCATAAATGACCCCAATAAAGGATTGATGTAGCTTTAAGAAAGAGTAGTGAGAATGCGAAAGTAGCTAAACAACCGCA
>JBCBST010000119.1:0-9788 GCA_039819115.1 Bacteroidota bacterium | reverse complement strand
TGAATTATATTATGAAAACCAGTATATCATTTATTTTGGCAGCCCTTATTACACTGCCTGTATATTCACAGACTAAACCCATGAATAAAAATTTAGAACAAGCTACTTTCGGTGCCGGTTGCTTTTGGTGCGTTGAAGCTATTTATGAATTAATAGAAGGCGTTGAACATGTAGAATCCGGTTATTCCGGCGGGCATGTAGAAAACCCCAGTTATCAGGAAGTTGTCAGCAAAACAACAGGCCATGCCGAAGTGGCCCGCATTCACTTTAACCCGGATATCATTTCCTATGAGGAATTGCTGGAGGTTTTCTGGCATACGCATGACCCAACCACGCTCAACCGGCAGGGAAATGATGCAGGCCCACAATATCGATCCGTTATTTTCTTTCATTCCAGCGAACAACAACGAGTTGCCGAAGCCTCGTTAAAGAAAACCGACGCCTCCGGATTGTGGAAAGACCGGATTGTAACCACGATAGAACCACTGGAAAACTACTATGTGGCAGAGAACTATCATCAAGATTATTACGAGAATAACCCGAATGCCGGATATTGCTCATATGTGATAGCACCGAAAGTGCGAAAGTTTAAAAAAGAGTATAAGCATCTCCTTAAGCAAGGAGTTAAATAGCAAGATCTGGAGCGCTTCAATAAGCGCTCTTTTTTTGGTACTGTATTCGCGCTCTTGGGTTTATGGATTATTTAGTAGATTGCATCATGAAACTAACCCCATCTATTTGCTTGCTCATCGTGAGTATGGCATGCTTTGATGCTATCCATGCTCAGGATACAACCATGACCTTGGAAGAGTACAACCCAAAAAGCACATTGGTTGTACCTGGGTCGGAAATAACCAAAGCAAAATACCCCTTTATTGATATTCACAGTCACCAATGGAGATTGGCCACACAAGATGTGAATCAATTGATCTCTGATATGGATCGTCTGAATATGCAGGTAATGATCAATTTAAGCGGACGGTCTGGCCAGGCTTTGGCGGATAACGTTAACGCAGTTGAACGGGTAGCTCCCGGACGTGTGCTGAATTTTGCGAATATTGATTTCAGCAATATGGACGATCCCGACTGGTCAGAACGAACCGTTGCTCAGCTCAGGAAAGACGTTGAAAACGGAGCAGCAGGGCTAAAGATTTTCAAAAATCTGGGCCTCACCGTTCTGGATGCCAATGGAAGAGTTCCTGCCGATGATCCCAGGGTAGATCCTGTTTGGGCATTATGTGGAGAGCTCGGGATACCTGTTCTCATCCATACAGGTGAACCTGCCGTATTTTGGGATACTATTGATGAACACAACGAACGCTGGCTGGAAATGAAGCAATTTCCAAATCGGCACCGGGGAGACAGTACCCGCTATCCCTCGTGGGAAATTGTGATTAATGAGCAATGGAATATCTTTCGCAAGCACCCAAACACCACCTTTATTAATGCCCATATGGGCTGGATGGCCAACGATCTTGAACGTCTTGGCAACCATCTGGACGAGTTTCCAAATGTAGTCACTGAAATTGGGGCTATTCTGGCAGAGCTGGGACGCCAGCCGCGTTTTGCCCGTGAATTCTTCATCAGGTACCAGGATCGAATCCTGTTCGGAAAAGACTCCTGGCGACCAGAAGAGTATAACGTCTATTTCAGAGTTCTGGAATCAAGTGACGAATATTTTGATTATTACCGCAAGCGCCATGCATTCTGGAAGATGTATGGCCTCGATCTTCCGGATGAAGTACTACGCAAGCTGTATTACAAAAATGCGCTTCGTATTCTACCGGGTATTGACCCCACGCTTTTCCCAACCGATTAACAAAAACCAAATCAAAAAACTGACCCATGAAATCTATTTTTAAAATTACTGCCTTACTCGCATTTGCTATTATTCTGAGTATCGACCCCTCAGTAGCGCAGGAACGAAAAAAAGGCAAACGACCCAGCCCTAATGCTATGGTAAGCCAGGATATTGGTGCCACTACCGTTTCTATATCCTACGGTCGACCAGGACTTAAGGGACGTACCCTTGAGTCTCTTACACCTGCTGATAAAGTATGGAGAACCGGAGCCAATGAAGCCACAACCATCACCTTCTCAGATGATGTATTATTCGGTGGAGTAGAGGTAAAAGCGGGTACATATGGTCTGTACACCATTCCTGGTGAAAACTGGATGGTTATGGTTAATACCGGTATTGGCTGGGGTGCCGGTGCCTATGACGAATCGACCAACGTAGCAAAAGTACAGGCTGCCGTTACGGCAACGGATGCACCTAATATGGAACGCTTTACTATCTATTTTGACACCCTCAGCGATACAAAAGCGCACCTTAATCTACACTGGGGAACAACGCTAGCTGCTGTTCCGATTACACTGAAGTAAATATCAGTTAGTTCTTCAAACAAAAAAGGCTCCATGTATTCACAAGGAGCCTTTTTTTGTTTAACAAATCCGATCCGTGTTACTTGGCATCCAGATAGTTTTTATTTGCCTGCTCCCAGTTAACCACATTCCAGAAAGCAGAAATATAATCAGGGCGTCGGTTTTGGTAGTGCAGATAGTAGGCATGTTCCCACACATCCAGTCCGAGAATAGGGGTATAACCATCCATTAGCGGACTGTCCTGGTTTGCCGTTGAGTGTACCTGCAGTGTTCCACTGCCATCAACAGACAACCATGCCCATCCTGAACCAAATCGGGTAGCAGCTGCGGCCGCAAACTGTTCTTTAAAAGCACCAAAATCACCAAAGGCTTTATTAAGTGCTTCTCCCAATTCTCCGGTTGGTTCGCCTCCACCGTTAGGAGAAAGAATAGTCCAGAACAATTTATGGTTAGCATATCCGCCGCCATTGTTAATTACCGCTTGCTTTACAGCTTCGGGTACTTCGCCAATACGCTTAAGTACTTCTTCAATTTCCAGATTTGCAAACTCATGACCTTCTAAAGCAGCATTCACTTTGGTGGTATACCCATTGTGATGTTTAGTGTGATGAATTTCCATCGTGCGTGCATCGAAATGAGGCTCAAGTGCATCATATGCGTAAGGAAGATCAGGAAGTTGGTAAGCCATTAGGTCTCCGTGTTTGAGGTTGTTAAGATTGGATTAGTAGAGCCTAATTTATGCAAAAATCGTTCCGCCCCAATACGATAGAAGCCCTTCTTATTGCTCAATTAGCTTCATTTTACGTAAAGTTTATGCATGGATTTCACGTAGAATTAATTACATTTCTTTTCTTTCTCTAGATAAGAGTTCTCCATTTGCAATACATAGGTAATCATTCATGAGTCTAATCCGGACAGTAGTCGCTGATGGAAATGAGATTTTCCGTCATGGAATATGCTCCATTTTGACAGATGGTGAATACTTTGATATTTGCGGTGAAACGGATAACGGAGCCTTGGTGCTTACCATGTTCGAAAGCGTCGAACCTCAGCTATGCATCTTTTCCTTTGATTTACCGGAAATGGATGGAGTGGTCATAGCACGAAAAATCAAAGAGCGATACCCAACGGCTAATATCCTGTTGTTATCCGGGAAAACAGATCAGTACCTACTTACCGAATTCCTCGATTCAGGATCAGATGGTTTACTACACAAATCAGCACACCGGCTGGACTTACTCGACGCCGCTCATAAAGTAGCTAAAGGCGAACGATACCTTGGGAAACACTTCTCACGAATGATGACCACTGAGTATTTACGGATGGCTAAAACGAAAACCGACACCACTCCGAAAATAACGAACCGGGAACGGGAAGTACTGGTCCTATTAACTAAGGGAAACACCAGCTCTGAAATAGCTGATAAGCTATTTATTAGCACACGTACGGTAGAAAAGCATCGCACTAACCTGTTAAAGAAATTGAATCAGCGAAATACGGCTTCTCTGGTGCGCTTTGCGCTTGAACACGACGCCGTGTTGAGTTGAAGACATACGTAGAACTACGTATAAAAAATACGCATTAAAAGGTATTGAGCGGGGGTTCCAATTGCCCTAAGTTATTGACGCAAATGGGGTAATAGCCGTCTGTAGATGATATTAGCCGCCTCTCATTGGATTGAGAGCGGCTTTTTTTATGTACCTGATTTTTACAAACAAAAAACCCTCTTCCGTTTCCGAAAGAGGGTTTCCATTTCTTTTCAGCGAACGTATGAACCGGGTTTAGCCGATCATCGCCTCGCCGTTTTCGCCACTTAAGTCGTCGAATACACGAGCCACTTCCATGTCGCTTTCTTCCACATCGCGGCGGGAACCCACCACAATGTCGTTGTACTCGCGAAGACCGGTACCGGCTGGTACTTTGTGGCCTACCACAACGTTTTCTTTCAGACCGCGAAGGAAATCTTTCTTCGCTTCGATAGAGGCCTGAGTCAGTACTTTTGTGGTTTCCTGGAACGAGGCTGCAGACAACCAACTGTCGGTAGATAGAGCAGCACGGGTGATTCCCAACAAGATCGGCTTAGAGATCGCAGGTTCAGCTTCCCGAACCTCCAATTCCTCTTTCTCGTCTTTAATCAACTCGTTGTTGAGGGCACGTACTTCCCGGCGATCCAGGATACGTCCTTTTTTCAGCTCGCTTCCACCAGGGTTGGTGACTACGAATTTACCAATCAACTCGTCGTTATGGGTATTCACTTCAAAGCGATCCACTTTATCGCCTTCCAGGAACATAGTATCGCCCGGATCGGTGATCTCAACTTTCTGCATCATCGTGCGAACAATCACTTCAATGTGCTTATCGTTGATTTTCACCCCTTGCAGTCGGTATACCTCCTGAATCTCATTCACCAGGTACGACTGAACGGCATATGGCCCGAGGATATTCAGAATATCCTGTGCCGGAATGGTTCCATCAGACAATGGCTGACCAGCCGTTACAAAGTCGTTGGACTGAACCAGGATGTGTTTACTGAGGGAGATGAGGTATTTTTTCTCGTCCGTTCCATCTTTAGAACGTACAAATACTTCTTGAGAACCGCGTTTTCGGCCACCCATTTCAACAATACCATCAATTTCAGAAACGATAGCAGGATCACCTGGCGCACGAGCTTCGAATAATTCGGTTACACGCGGCAGACCAGCTGTGATATCCTTGGATTTCGAAGTAGCCCGTGGGATCTTCGCAATCACCTGACCGGCAAATACTTTATCACCGTCTTCCACCACAATATGTGTTTCAACGGGGAGTGTGCTTTCACGCAGACGATCGCCTTCTCCTTTTACAACCAGGGTTGGCACCAGGGCACGATCTTTGGAATCGGTAATCACCTTTTCACGGTGACCGGTTTGAGAATCGGTGTCTTCAGTATAGGTTACACCATCAATGATGTCTTTATACTGAACAGTACCTTCAAGCTCGGAGAAGATTAAGGCGTTGTATGGATCCCATTTACACAACTGTGCACCTTTTGGTACCATATCGCCCTCTTCAACCATCATTTCGCAACCATAAGGCACGTTGTAGTTGATGAGCACTTTTCCTTCTTCGTCTACAATACGAAGCTCGCCGGCACGGCTAAGAACCACGTTATGTTCTTCTTCACCATCGTCGTAGGTGACAACACGTACATTTTCGAATTCAACTTTACCATCGAATTTGGCTTTATGCTGAGATTCTGCTTCCAGACGAGAGGCTGTACCCCCTACGTGGAATGTACGAAGGGTAAGCTGTGTACCAGGCTCCCCAATGGATTGGGCAGCGATAACACCAACGGCTTCACCTTTTTCAACAACGGTACCACGTGACAAGTCACGTCCGTAACACTTGGCGCAAACTCCACGCCCCGTTTCGCAGGTAAGTACCGAGCGAATTTCAACTTCCTCGATTGAAGTTTCTGCTATTTTCTTAGCAATTACTTCATCAATCAAAGAGTTGGCTTCGCAGATTAATTCATCGGTCAGCGGATCACGTATCTCGTGAAGAGAAACACGGCCGATGATACGATCTTCAAGGCGTTCGATAATGTCTTCATTATCTTTCAAAGCCTGCATCTTAATACCACGAAGAGTACCGCAATCATCTTCTGTGATGATTACATCCTGAGAAACATCTACCAGACGACGGGTAAGATAACCGGCATCGGCTGTTTTAAGAGCTGTATCAGCAAGACCTTTACGGGCACCGTGCGTAGAAATGAAGTATTCAAGTACCGAAAGTCCCTCTTTGAATGAGGAGAGAATCGGGTTTTCAATAACTTCATTACCAGATTGGAGTGAGCTTTTCTGTGGTTTTGCCATCAAACCACGCATACCACCCAACTGGCGAATCTGCTCCTTGGAACCCCGGGCACCGGAATCGGCCATCATGAATACCGGGTTGAAACCATCACGGTCTTCCGCCAGTGCGGTAAACAGAGTTTCAGATACACGGTTCGTAGTGCTGGTCCACTTATCAATAACCTGGTTATAGCGTTCATTGTCGGTAATGAAACCCATTTCATAACGACCCTGAATATCTTCAACCTCATCCTTAGCACCAGTAATTAACTGAGCTTTAGCATCAGGAATGATGATATCTTCCAGAGAGAACGATAAACCGCCACGGGTAGCATTGTTATACCCCATTGATTTCATATCGTCCAGGAAAGCAGAAGTAATAGCCGTACCTGTACGTGAATGAATCTCACCAATCAGGCTTCGCAATTCTTTCTTACCAAGCGTTCGGTTGATAAAGCCCATTGCTTCAGGAACAATCTCGTTGAAGAGCACTCGCCCTGTGGACGTTTTAACGATTTCAATATTCTCTTCGAGCGTTTCCGGGTTAACCGTACGAACACGAACATTGATTTTCGCATGCATATCGATCATATCCTGATCGTAGGCAATAATAACCTCATCGGATGAACCGAACGTTTTTCCTTCCCCTTTTCGGCCATTTGCCGGCTTCGTGAGGTAGTAAAGACCCAGGATCATATCCTGAGACGGAACAGCGATAGGTCCACCACTGGCCGGACTCATGATGTTATGAGAACCCAACATCAGTACTGAGGCTTCTAATACTGCATCGTTACTTAGCGGCAGGTGAACAGCCATCTGGTCACCGTCAAAGTCAGCGTTAAATGCCGTACACGCAAGCGGGTGCAATCGAATCGCCTTTTCCTCGATAAGAACAGGCTGGAATGCCTGAATACCCAAACGGTGAAGTGTAGGGGCACGGTTAAGCATTACCGGGTGCCCATCAATCACATTCTCTAGTACTTCCCAAACCACCTGGTCACGTCGATCTACTACTTTCTTAGCGCTTTTTACGGTTTTCACATAGCCACGCTCAATCAACCGGCGAATGATGAATGGTTTGTACAGTTCTACAGCCATCTCTTTTGGAAGACCGCATTCATGCATTTTAAGTTCAGGACCTACAACAATTACGGAACGTCCCGAATAATCAACACGCTTACCCAACAGGTTTTGACGGAAACGACCGCTTTTACCCTTCAACATATCACTGAGGGATTTCAGAGGTCGGTTGTTGTTCCGAACAGCGTTAGACTTACGCGAATTATCGTAAAGGGAATCTACGGCTTCCTGGAGCATGCGCTTCTCGTTACGGAGAATAACATCAGGAGCCTTAATATCAATAAGACGCTTCAGACGATTGTTTCGGATGATAACCCGACGGTACAAATCGTTGAGATCAGAAGTGGCAAAACGTCCTCCTTCCAGTGGAACCAGCGGACGAAGCTCCGGAGGAATAACCGGAATAACGCGCTGTACCATCCATTCCGGACGGTTTTCGGTGTGCTGAGCTGCCGCGCGGAAGGATTCAATAACCTGAAGACGCTTTAGTTTCTTTTTCTTCCGCATCTGAGAGGTTTCATTCTTCACTTCGTCACGAAGAACATAGGCCAATTCGTCGAGGTCAAGGTCGGCAAGCATAGCTTCAATAGCATCGGCGCCTTCCTTAACGATGAATTTATCCTCATCGTCATCTTCCAGATCGTAATTGTCTTCCGGAAGTTGATCCAGGATATCGTACTTCTCTTCTTCTGAAATGAGGTCGCCTTTAGCGTACCCTAAATCACGAGCCAATCCTGGATTAATAATCACGAATGTCTCATAATAGACAATCTTATCCAGGTTTTTAGACGAGAGGCCTAATAAGTAGGCAATCTTATTTGGTAAGGATTTGAAGTACCAAATATGAACTACGGGAACCGTAAGATCGATATGCCCCATGCGCTCACGACGAACGGCTTTACGGGTAACTTCAACACCGCAACGATCGCATATGATGCCTTTATAGCGAATGCGTTTATACTTACCGCAATGGCATTCGTAGTCCTTTACCGGGCCAAAGATCTTTTCACAGAAAAGACCGTCCATTTCGGGCTTGAACGTCCGATAGTTGATGGTTTCCGGCGTTAAAACTTCACCATGCGAGCGGGATAAAATAGTCTCTGCAGAAGCAAGAGAAATCCCAATGCTGTTGAAGTCTTTCGTAACTGTTAATGTGTTTGTGTTTGGCAAGGATGTTCCTCCAATAAGTGATTAACAGTGAAAATTAATTGATGTGTAACTCAAGGCCGAGACCCATAAGTTCTCGTAGCAGTACCTTAAATGATTCAGGGACGTCACCATCGGGAAGGTTTTCACCTTTAACGATAGCTTCGTAAACCTTAGAGCGCCCTTTAACGTCATCGCTCTTCACTGTAAGCATTTCTTTCAGGATGTTGGAAGCACCGTACGCATACAGTGCCCACACTTCCATCTCACCCAATCGCTGGCCACCGAATTGAGCCTTACCGCCCAATGGTTGCTGAGTGATTAATGAATATGGCCCAATGGAACGAGAGTGCATCTTATCCTGAACAAGGTGGTTCAGTTTAAGCATGTAGATGTACCCTACCGTTGTTTTTTGGGAGAATGGTTCTCCGGTACGTCCGTCGATCAGATTTACACGGCCGTCATCAGGGAGACCTGCTTCATTCAGTTTGGTTTTAACTTCGTCCATGTTGGCACCCTCAAAAATTGGAGACGCGAACGTAACACCAAGTTTTTTGGCTGCCCAACCGAGGATGGTCTCATAAATCTGACCCAGGTTCATACGTGAAGGCACGCCCAATGGGTTTAAGCAGATATCAACCGATGTACCGTCGGCCATGTACGGCATGTCTTCGATAGGAACAATTTTCGCCACCACACCTTTGTTACCGTGGCGACCAGCCATTTTATCACCAACCTGAAGCTTACGCTTTTTGGCGATGTATACTTTAGCCTTCTGAATAATTCCAGGAGGCAGCTCATCTCCTACCTGTATGGCAAACTTTCTACGTTTTGCTTCACTATCAATGTGTCGGCGCAGCGTACGATAATTGTTGAACAACATTTTCACGTGCCCAACCAGTTCTTTATCGGTAGCCCAGTCAATGTTTTCGTTGATGTTTACCGGATCTATTTCCTCAAATACAGATTTCTTGTATTTCTCACCTTTTGGAATGATCTCCACATTACTGTAATCATGCACACCCGGAGATGTTTTATCACGAAGTAATGCGTACATCTTATCAGCCCACTGCTGATTCAGATCAGATAGCTTTTCAGCATGGCGTTCATTTTCCTGTTCAACACGCTTTTTCTCTTCCTTACGGGAAACGAGCTCATCACGCTTACGGCTGAACAGCTTCGTATCAATAACAGTACCGGAAACGCCGGGAGGGGTTTTGAGCGAAGCATCCTTCACATCTCCGGCTTTATCACCAAAGATTGCACGAAGCAGTTTTTCTTCCGGTGTTGGGTCTGTTTCTCCTTTTGGAGTGATTTTACCAACCAGAATATCGCCAGGGG
>JBCBST010000118.1:0-9926 GCA_039819115.1 Bacteroidota bacterium | reverse complement strand
CCTATCTGGTTATAACCCAGCCAGGTAATCAGCCCACGTACGAAGGGCTGTTGTTCAGAAATCTGTTGATATGCACCTATCACACTTCTTGAAACCAATCGGAAATCTCCGGTATCTAACGGAATATCCAAATCGGTAATCCATCGGAAGAACCGATAGAACCACTTTGCTGAATATTTTTTAAACCAGGTTTCACCATCGCGTGATTTCCGAACTCCATACACGACATCGTAGCCCTCTTTCCAACATTCAATCATTTTAAGCACAACATCCAGCGGATCCTGCAAATCGGCGTCCATGATTACAGCAGCATCTGCTTCCACATAATCGAGACCTGCAGTTACTGCAATTTGATGTCCAAAGTTCCTGGAAAACGAAATGAGCTTAAATGCGGATCGTTCCTGTATTAAGTCCAGCACTACCTGTTCGGTCTTATCTTTACTCCCATCGTTAACCAGCACCACTTCTTTAATGATCGAATTCTGGGCAATAAAGGTATCTAAAGCTTCCAATAAGATTGGAAACATCTCCTCTTCATTGTAGAGGGGAATGACCAGAGCTACTGAGCGATGCACATTCTTGTATTCGGAGTTCGGAATTAAAGCCGAACCTAAGAAAAATCTGGTAAAGGAATGCGATCTTATTCGTGACGTATAGCATCAACAGGCGTAAGCTGGGATGCCCTCCAGGCCGGGTATGTGCCAAAGACAACACCTACCAACGCACCGATAACCATAACCGTAAGCACTGAACCGGCACTAAACGCGATCTGAAATTCAGCACCATCCGCTAAATGGTTAACCAGCGGAATAAAAATAAGTACGCCAACTATTCCCAACACACAGCCTGCAATACATCCTACAAATGAAATGGTAACCGATTCGGATAAGAACTGGAATACGATGTCTTTCTTTTTTGCCCCTGCTGCTTTTCGTATGCCTATTTCTTTGGTTCGTTCCGTAACAGAAATAAGGAGCACATTCATAATCCCGATTCCACCCACAAGCACCGATATACCGGTTATCGCTCCCATAATAACCTTGAATAAAAGAATACCTTTACCCAACTCCTCAAGCCATTGCTTGCTGGTTGTTATCTGGAACGCCTCTTTCCCCTTCTGAATATTGGCATCAAGCCAGGTTTTTAGCTCTTGTTCAGCATCCTGAACTTCGGCAACATCCTCCATTTTGATTTCCAGCTGAGGAAAAAAATCAGAACCATCGACGCTCCAATACATCGTAACCGGAAAGATAATACGCGGTGCATCTTCGTCTAACTTACCAAACACACCGATAATAGTCAGCGATTTATCTTCCACTTCCAACACTCTTCCTACCACATTGGAAATGGTACTATCCAACTGTTGCGCCAGTTTATAAGTAACTATGGCAACAGGGTTTTTAGTCTTTACATCTTCCATGGTGAACGCCTTTCCGTACGCTATCTCATAGTCGGAAAACTGAGTTCCATCTTGTAGTGAACCAATAAATACGGCTGGGACTTCGGCGGTATCCAGTTTCAACAGAGTGGTTCTTGCAGCTGTCAGATTCACTAACGATTCATAACTCAACGTCTCCTGAATGTTTAGCGCCATATCCACGTCAATAAATACCGGGTCTGATATGGGCACCCTGATGTTGTTAACGGTCTTGTACCGAATGGATGAAACCGAAATCGATTCTAACCCGGTCCTCGCTTCAATCCGATCTTTGGCGGTTTCTTCCAGACCATCACCTAAAGCAAGAATGGCCACCAAAGAAGCCACACCGATTATAATCCCCAATGTGGAAAGTAACGTATGAAGAGGATTAGATTTTATATTCTGTAGCGCCAGAAGGGCGGATTGTCGTAGGAGTTGCATAGATGTTCGTTTTAAAATCAACGACAACTACGCGACCTGTAATAAAACGTTGCGCTTACTTTATTTTTATTCGATGGCTGCACTCCGAAGACTCTACAACAAAGTGTGCATCTTTCCAGCTTGCCGGTCCAAACTTACCCCTGGCATTATTTGAAAATCCATACTGTTCTTTGGGGATGCCTAAAAGGTTAGTATCCAATTTACCGTTTGTATTTTTATCGTGATATACGGCAATAGCATATTTACCAAAAGGTAAATCAGGAACGGTCCAGCTTACGGTGTTACTGTCTACAGCAACGACGACCGCATACACGGGATCCTTCTTGTATTTTTGTTCGGAATCGAACATGGCAATACGCACTTCGCCTGTAGCTTTTTTAATCCCCTCAATATCCAATGTAAACGAAGCCACATCCATGCCCTTATAATCTGACACCTCCTGAGCGTGAACAAAACTATGTACTCCCCATACACACACTAAGCAAGTAATAGTTATTATTGATTTTATCATGCGAACTATTTTCATACCGGTTAGAAGAACAGTCTGATTATGCTGGTGACAACGTAGATTCACCGGCTAATGTTTCCTTTAAATCTGTGGAACACAAAACAATACAACCATGCACTAAACCTGTTTCCTGCGATGATGGTATGGATGGATAGAAAACGCCCATATCGTTCGCATTAATTTCGGTCTGAAGGAGTTCACGGTTCAACGTTTTACCAGGTCCGTAATCGTCAAATTTATACCCCTCGTCTCCGGGAACCTCAAAATCGTCGATCATAATTACAAACGACTGAGCATACCGTGCAATGAGCTGAACCTCCTCTTTCAGCGGTAAATCGTTATACCAGTGAGCATCCAGATAACAAAACACACGTTTCGCAGCGGTAAGCCGATCAGCAATCGAGTGCAAAAAAGAACGGGAATCGGCCAGGTTAAACGTTATCCCTGAGACGGCCTCGGTACGTTTTTGAGCCAGTTGATAATATCGCGGATTGAGTTCGCAGGTATGGACCGGAAGCCCGGTACTCGTTGCCATATAGGCGGCTGTTTCTCCGATCCACGTTCCTGTTTCTACGATCATCTCCATGCCTTCTACAGCAGCTAACTCATGGAACATAGCCCGGCGGTGGTGTTGCTGATTCAAAGCTATAGAAGCTGAATGATCGTATACCGGCCGTTCAATAAGGGTATCTATCACCTTCTCCAGGTTTTCAATTCGCCCCTGGAGCTCTTCGAAATAATCAATGATCGTTGAGGGGGCGAGCTGACGAAACAGGCTACGGACCGGATTTCTCATTCAAATAGGCTTAGTTAAATAAAACTACAATAATTTAGTGCCATTTGGCACTTTTTGATCCACGGAAGCAAGTATAACACCACCTTCTGTATGAAATCCGGTTATCAGACATTCTGAGATAAATGGCCCGATTTGTTTAGGTGGAAAATTCACTACGCCAAGCACCTGTTTACCCGGCAAATCGTTGAGTTCGTATGCCTCTGTAATTTGTGCGGAAGAGTTTTTGATTCCAATCTCTGTTCCAAAATCAACGCGGAGTTTATATGCCGGTTTTCGGGCCTCCGGAAAAGACGTTGCGGTTAGAATCGTGCCAATACGAAGATCAACAGCTTCGAACTGTTTCCAGGTAAGTTCTTTCATTTTTTACCCTACAATAAAAAACCCCGCTCTTTTTCAAAAGCGGGGTTGGGTTATTCTTGAACACCGGGTTATTTGATGAATAACATTTCCCGGTAGATCGGTAGCGGCCAGTTGTCGTCGGCGGTATACCGTTCGAGGTAATCAATAGCATCCCGAATATCCGTCATAGCAGGAAGAAGCACATCTTTCACCGTGGTTGCATGTTCAACCACGGTATCATAAGTCAGTTCTTCCTGAAACGTAGCCAGGTTATCGAGTGCCTTGGCCAGCCGATTTAGCCCGCCATTTACCTTGTCAACCATGGAACGAATACCGGAAGTATCCAGATCAAGATCCTGTCCTTCTTCCACGGCTTTAATCAGTTCTTTGGCATACCGTGCTGAAGCCGGGAATACCATTGTTTTTGCGATAGACTCAATCGTATCAATTTCGATGGTTCGTGTAGTGATATACTGCTCGGCCCAGATTTCCATACGGGATTCCACTTCCTTCTCGTTCATTACTTTATATGTACTGAAGAGGGCCAGGTTCTTTTCATCAACCAGGTGCGGAAGTGCGTCGGCTGTGGTTCTGAGGTTGAGCAACCCTCGTTCCTCAGCTTCCTTATGCCACTCGTCTGAATATCCGTCTCCATTAAAAATGATAGGCTTACATTCCTTTAACGTTTCTCTGAGCACCACTTCCAATGCTTTTTCAAGAGAACCATTCGCCATTTCCTTTTTCAGTTTTTGAGCAAGCTCATCAATCGCTTCGGCAACAATGGTATTTAATACAACAATAGGAAATGAGGGCGACTGGCTGGATCCTAATGCGCGGAATTCAAATTTATTACCGGTAAAAGCAAAAGGAGAAGTACGGTTACGATCGCCGGCATGCTTTGGAAGATGTGGAAGAACCGGGGTTCCCAACCCAAGCAAACCACCTTGCTTTGATGACTTAGCTTCCCCTTCCAATAACTGGTCTACGATATCGGAAAGCTGATCTCCCACAAATGCAGAGATAATAGCCGGTGGTGCTTCGTTTGCACCTAACCGATGGTCATTCCCGGCATGGGCTACCGAAATGCGAAGTAAATCCTGGTGACGATACACAGCGGATAATACAGCAGTATAGAAAAACAGGAACTGCATGTTATCGTGCGGGTTGTCGCCGGGTTCCAGGAGGTTGTCTCCTTCCGCCGTTCCCATACTCCAGTTCAGGTGTTTTCCTGAGCCGTTTACTCCGTCGAATGGTTTTTCGTGAATAAGGCATTCCATACCATATTTGCGTGCCACTCGCTTCAACACCATCATAGTCAACTGCTGATGATCGGCAGCCACGTTTGATGATTCAAAAATGGGGGCAATTTCGTACTGGCTGGGTGCCACTTCGTTGTGTCGGGTTTTAACCGGAATACCCAGCTTATATAATTCCTTCTCGGCATCGAGCATAAAAGAAAGCACCCGCTCCGGAATAGATCCGAAATAGTGATCATCCAATTCGTGACCTCTCGGAGGTTTGGCGCCTACCAGGGTTCGTCCGGCTGTAATGAAATCAGGGCGACGGTAGAAAAACTCCTGATCAATCAGGAAGTATTCCTGCTCACAGCCAACGGTAGACGTGACCCGCTTCGTGGATACATCAAAAAGTTCAAGAGCGGCCGTAGCCGATTTGTTTAACGCTTCAACCGAACGTAACAGAGGTGTTTTATGATCAAGAGCTTCTCCTTTCCATGAGGCAAACGCTGTTGGAATACAAAGATAAGATCCATTCTGGTTTTCAATAATAAATGCAGGTGAAGTAGGGTCCCATGCGGTATATCCACGAGCTTCAAAAGTGGCTCTTAACCCTCCGCTCGGAAAGCTGGATGCATCAGGTTCACCCTGTATCAGTTCTTTTCCCGAAAAAACGGCGATTGCGCCGCCACCCTGATTCGGTGTGATAAAACTGTCGTGCTTTTCAGCAGTTGAACCCGTTAAGGGCTGAAACCAGTGCGTAAAATGGGTAGCACCTTTTTCAGTAGCCCAGTCTTTCATAGCCAGAGCCACGGCATCGGCTACTTCAGGATCAAGGGTTTCCCCTTCGTCAATAGTTTTCCGGAGAGATTTCCAGGCTGCTTTGGGTAGTCGTTCCTGTAATTTATCGAGTGTGAGTGTATTCTCACCAAAAATCTCGGAGATGTTCATCGGTGATACATTATTCTCACCGGGTCTCCAATTTCGTGCTGCCGCTAAGTTATCGTAGCGAGGAAGTGCTTTTGACATAGGTATTGTGAAGACGGGTTATTTTAAAATTTGAGCAACTAAATATAGGCGAAATCCCAAAAAACCTTCAACATAATTAGACCAAAACTTTTCCACAATTAATTTATGAAGGCAAACACTCTAAAAAACCTAAAAATTAACCTTGACCTGTAAATTCACACTCTCTTTTAAAAAAAAATTAAGGTGATAAACAGATTTACTTCATTTTTTTAGCCCAACGGAATTACCAGTACCTTTGTTTTCTGATTTTCCACACTAAATTTGTCGCCTTTGGCTCAATCTACGTTCCCGATCTGGTTAGAAGCATCCCGCCCTAAAACACTGGCCGCTGCATTTGTTCCTGTTCTTGTTGGTGCAGCTATTGCATGGAAGGAAGAAACACTGGTTTGGATACCTACAGTTGTTGCTTTGCTGTGTGCTCTGCTTATCCAGATTGGTACCAACTTTGCGAACGATTACTTCGATTTTATTAAGGGTTCTGATACGGAAGAACGCATCGGGTTCAGAAGAGCTACTGCAGCAGGTTTAATTGCACCAAAAACCATGCGGAATGCCACCATAGTCGTTATGGGACTGGCCTTTATCATCGGACTATACCTGGTCTGGGTTGGCGGCTGGGTTATCCTTGCCATTGGTATAGCCTCCCTCTTGTTTGGAGTATTATATACTGGGGGCCCCTATCCCCTGGGTTATAATGGATTAGGTGATGTATTTGTCTTCCTGTTTTTCGGCATTGTAGCCGTGATGGGCACTTATTATGTGAATGCGTTGTCGTGGTCTGAGGCCAGTTTCTGGGCATCGCTTGCTGTTGGGGCGTTATGTACCAACATTTTAGTGATCAATAATCTGAGAGACGTTGAACAGGATGCAAAATCCGGGAAACGGACACTTGGGGTTCTTTTTGGAGACCGTACCTTGAAGCTGGAATACACCCTTATGCTGTTTCTGGCTTTTGCTATACCGCCCCACTTTTTCTGGCAGATGGGATATGGAGTATGGATATTTCTTCCTTTTTTGTCACTGCCGGTGGCGCTTATCCTGATTAGAACAGTGTGGACGGAAACCGATAAACCCAAACTCAATGCTGTACTCGAGCGAACGGCTCAGTATATGACCCTTTTTGGGGCATTACTCAGCATTGGCATTGTACTGGCTTAGCTTTCATGCTTCAGTTTTTTGGCTATAAAATTCCTTTTAAACAGCCTTTTGCCACTGCATCGGGCACGTACCGTTACCGGAGTGGGATCATCATCCATTTTCAAAATGCCACAACAGAAGGCTGGGGTGAATTAGCTCCTCTCCCCGGATTCTCGGAGGAAACGGTCGAGCAGCTTGTCCCTATTCTATTGTATAACCGCCGATATTTGGACGAGGCGCTGAATGAGGGCGACCGATCATTCATTGAGTCTCTTCAGCATATCCATAATATACCTTCCCTTAGCTTTGGGCTGGATACGCTCTGGTACGATGTACAAGCCAGATTGAATCATCATACGATGGCTGAAGAACTTTTCGGAGCAACCACTGCGGACCCTGAATGCAATGCCATTGTTGGGATGCACTCCCAGGCTCAAACCATACAGCACGTTCAAGAATATGTTGAGCAGGGATTTTCGACGTTTAAAGTAAAGGTGGGTATTAATTTTGAACAGGAATTCAGCATTCTTAAAGAGGTACGGCAGCGCTTCCCCAACATCAAGATCCGGATTGACGCAAATGGCGCCTGGAACACGGAAGATGCAATCATCAATCTAAATCTTTTATCCCCCTTAAACGTTGAATACTGCGAGCAACCCGTTTCGGAATTATCCGACTTTGAGCAAGTCGCAAAACAAATTCCGGTTTCTTTAGCTGTTGATGAAGGAATCAGGAACAAACAGGAAGCTATGCAGTTAACCTCAACTATGGGAATTAACCTGCTCATTCTAAAACCGATGTTATTTGGGGCTTTCCGTGATATGGACGTAACAATCCGGGCGTGTAGAACTCATGGAATTGATGTAGTGTTTACTACATCGTTGGAATATCAAATTGGAAGGACGGTAACGGCAGTGTTGGCTTCAGGCTGGGGAGCTCCTCAAACAGCGCATGGCTTAGCTACAGGGTCGTTGTTTCAACAACCATATGAAATGAAACAAGAAATCATTGAAGGATCTTTTATTATCCCTGTTCATCCTGGTCACGGTATTACGCCCGATCGTTCAACACTTCATGAGCTAGTGGGTTAACAGGTGTTTAAATCGCGACTACATATGTTTGAGTTCAAAAAAAGGAAACCAGAAAAGGTTTTTCTGACCTCAAACTATGGAATGTACACCTACTCTGATCTGGATCGCTTTTCCGCCTACTTCAGACACGTACTGGAAACCCATGCCGACTCTCTGAGTTGGCCCGTCGCTTTTCTATCCCAATCTTCTGATGTGCTTATCTTTGCTCTAGCTGCCTGCTGGAAACTCGGAGTGCCGATCATCCCGTTAAGTACTCAGTTGACGGATAAGGAACTTCAAAACCGAATTGAAGCCCTCAATCCGGCTCTTATCGTGACCGATGTTGCCAACCGACATCGTGTGCAGGATCTGGATTCCATAACCATGGACGATAATTTCTTCCTGAATGCGTTTACGTTTGATCCAAAAAAGTCGGCACCGGTAGAAGACCATCCCATCAGCGATGATGCAGTTTTCGGCTATTTTTTCACTTCGGGTACAACCGGAAGTCCAAAGATAGTACCCCTTAAACGAAGGCAGCTCCGGTTTGCGGCCAAAGCTTCAGCTCAAAACTTCAAGCCGGCCTCTAATCATTATTGGTTACTTTGTTTACCGCTGAATCACATAGGGGGCATCTCCATTATTTTCAGATCGCTGGAATACGGTTCAGCGATTTACCGACTGGATGAATTCCATGAAGAAATGATTAAAGAATTCCTGGGTGAAAATCTCCAGTTCCAGGCGGCTTCCCTGGTTCCAACCATGCTGAAGCGTTTGCTCAACGATCCCCTATTCAAAACCCATCATCAGTTTAAAGCCATCCTGATGGGTGGAGGACCTTATTCAGAGGCATTGGTACGTAAGGCTGTAGAACGTGGGATTCCGATTGTTTCCAGTTACGGAATGACGGAAACCTGTGCCCAAATTGTAGCTAACCCCATGGCTGCGCCCTCCGGGCAGTATACTCCCCTAAAAAGTGTAGGCAAACCGTTATACCCTAATGAGTTAGTCATTAGAAATGAGAAGGGAAAACGAGCAGGAGTAAATCAGTCGGGAACCATTTGGCTCAGAGGTCCCCAAGTGTTTGATGGGTATTTTCAGGCCTCAGATAACGAAGGAAAATTTGACGGACAAGGGTGGTTTAATACCGGTGATTTCGGGCACTTAAACGGTTTTGGACAATTGTTTGTAGAATCCCGCCGTGTCGACCTGATTGTAACCGGAGGAGAAAACGTAAACCCGGTAGAAGTAGAACAGGTCCTCGAGCAGATACCAGCCATAAAAGAAGCGGCTGTAATAGGAGTGCCAGATGATGAATGGGGACAGCGAGTTACGGCATTTGTGACACTCACGAATGGGGCTGAACCCGTCTATGAAACCATTAAAACCGACTTAAAAAAACGGATAGAACCTTTTAAAATACCCAAAGAGATCCACGTGGTAACCGAGCTTCCAAAGAATGAACTCGGCAAAGTAAAAAAATGGGAATTGAATCGATTAGCATAAGGAAGTAGTCGCGTTTTGGGTCCAGCTTTAATAACATCGGGGTTGATCCATCACCTATCCAGAATCGTGATTTTTATCACCCGGTTGTTTTTTCCCCTCTTATGTTTAACGGTCGTCTTACAGCCGGTTTCGGGGCAACAGGTTACCTATGAGCAGGCTTCTTCGTTCATAGAGGCTTTGATATCTGATCCGATGACGGCTCAAAATCGTTTGGAAAGAACGGATGCCCTTCGTGCTGAAAAACACCGTATACACTTTAAGGACCATCCGGAGAAAAGTCTTATTGCTTATGGATACTCAATTGCAGAACGGAAGGTATTGAAACATGAAGACCTTTCTTACACCTTTGAGATTACTTCCTTAAAAGAGGATTACTCAAAACTTGAAATCCGATTCGAAAAACACCCTCACCTGGATAGAGCTTTTGTTTTCCACAAGGATAGCC
>JBCBST010000117.1:0-9977 GCA_039819115.1 Bacteroidota bacterium | reverse complement strand
CTACAATTAAGAAAGGGAAATGAAATGAAGAGAAACGCACTCTTCAACTGACGTTACTGATCTAAAGGTTTTGCTAACAACAGAGTTAGCCTTTCTCAAAAAGAATCCAGCAAAAAAGAAAGTGCTCTAAATAAACTGAATAAAAGAAGAATACTTAAATGGCGTTAAACTGGTCTCTCAGTTCCTGGATGTGAACCCCAATATCGTTTCTCAGCTCAAACAAACGGCCATGAAACTGTTGATACATGCTTTGATCAAAATAACTGGCAGATTTTAACTGCTGGAGTAAACTAAGTCCGGTGTTGGCAAACGTAAGTGCTTTTTTAGAATAGGCAATGTTCGCACCGATATACTCAGGTTCAAATCCAAAAGAATATCCGCCGGCCAGTTTTGCCCCTATTTTCAAAACCTCGTCAATACACTGCTGGAAAACAGGGCTATGTAAATCCTGGGGGATCTTTTCCGTCCATTTTAGCATAGCAACAGACAGTTCTTTAGCATCGTTATAGGGCTTAAGATTCTCGAGCGACCCGTATTCGGAGTACGTAAATGCTTCAGACAATTCTTTCCATTCTTCTCCGGCATCAAAATCCTCTTCTTCCCCTTCCTCCATATCCATAAACTCGTCATATTCGCCGAACAGGAAGTCCTCATCGTCCCACTCATCTTCATCTTCCCAATCATCATCATCTTCAGGGAAATAGGCTTCATCCATGAGCAGTTCTTCTTCTACAAACGCTTCATACGCATCAACTTCACTCAAACTCTCCTTTAACAAAGTAACCCAACGTGGAACATTACCTTTTATATCAGCGGTATCTGAGGCAATGAATTTTCGGAGTTGTTCGCTTTTTTGTTCTACTTCGTTAAGGTGGGCTTCCCATTTGAACTCGTCCCAGAGTTCGTCGTCGAATCCATCAAAGCTCATACTAGAAAATTGGTTTGATGATTATCGGTTTGCAATAAGAAACAAAATCTCTTAATGATTTCAATCTAACGTGGAAAAATAACGCCTTTTGTGGATAAAATCGTATGCTTTTAAAGCTTTTCTAATACTCCGCTAACAATTTGAGTCATTTTTGGCTCTGCCCAGCCAGCGGCTTCCAACACATGCTCGATATTTACGGGTTCGAGCGCATCGGGAAAACACTCATCGGTTATCACTGAAATACCCAATACTTCCATGCTCATGTGTACGGCAGCAATGACCTCCGGGACCGTACTCATTCCCACAACATCGGCACCTAACAGTCTCATATATCGATATTCTGCTCGCGTTTCCAGCATGGGTCCTGCTGTGGCCAGATATACCCCTTTGTGAACTTTAATATTCCGCTCAAGGGCAACTTCTTCTGCAATGTCCAGCAAACGATTGGTATAGGGTTCACTCATATCCGGAAAACGGGGACCCAGTTCGGTGTCATTAGGCCCAATGAGAGGGTTATCTGCCAGAAAATTGATGTGGTCGTTGATCAGCATAACATCACCACGACGATAGTTAGGATTCATACCACCACAGGCATTGCTAACCATAAGGGTATGAGCACCTAATTCTTTGGCTACACGCACGGGAAATACAATATGCTGCATGGTGTACCCTTCGTAATAGTGGAAACGTCCTTGCATAGCCATCACATGCTTGCCTCCAAGTGTACCGAAAATCAGACGACCGGTATGGCTTTCCACCGTTGATACGGGAAAATGGGGGATATCCTCGTAGGCAATTTCCTCTTCAACCTCGATTTCTTCAGCAAGTTGTCCCAATCCGGTACCCAGGATCAGCATATACTCGGGGACGATTTGGGTTATGGAGCGGATATACGCGAGGGCTTCGGCACGTTTAGCCCGGAAGGTTTCAACAGAATCTAAGTTCATATGTAGTAAGAAGAGCGTTAATCTATTTCGTCCAGAATATCACCGATACGATCGGTGTCCGGAGGATAGTTAGCGGGAGAATCGGAAGAATCCAGATGCTCCAGGTCTAGTGAAAAAGAAGTGGAATGCTCACCGGTTTCCACAGGAGGTGGCGTAGACCGTTCTTCTTTTGGCAACGAAAATACGTCTAACTCATCTTTAGAAAACTGTTCAACGGAATGCTGGGCATTTTTTAAATAGCCCTGGATACCCGCAATAATCTCTTCTCTGCGGTCCAGCAATCGCAGAATACTTTGTCGAATCTGCTGCCGTTCGAAATTGGCTTCTTTCACAATACCCTGGGCTTCCATTTCAGCTTTCTCAATGGTGGCCCTGGCTTCTAAATTGGCCGACGTCTTTTTCTGCTCCATCGATTCTTTTGCCGTTTGGAGCGTTTCATGCAGTGCTTCTTCTACTCTCTCATAATGCTTTACCCGCTCCTTGAGGTTCTCGATATCGTCTTCGAGTTCCTTATTTTTTGTGATCAGGTACTCATACTCGTTAGAAACCAACGTTAAAAAAGACTGTACATCAGAAACGTCATACCCACGCAACGATTTCTCAAACTGTTGCTGCTTAATTTCGAGAGGAGTTAATTTCATAAGCCAAAAATAGGATGTTCCAAAAGCCACTCAGCATTAGAGAAACATACTATTTATTTGTCTAACATGTTCCTAAGGTTGCTATCGTTTTTAGGGCTTTCCTTCTTCGGCTCTCTCACTTCTTCCGGTTCAATAAGGATTTCGCCTTCCTGGCTGGGTACCCGGATGCGCTCTTCTTCCAGATCGGCAACGATGGTTTCCAGGTTCGTCATGCGACGCTCTGTAGATTTTTTGAATTCACTCAGCGCCCGGAAGAACTGAGGGTCTAACTCTCCCCCTTTAGACGAACCGCCGGTTTTTGAGCGAATAACAGAAAAGATATTCCAGGCGATAAAAGCAATTAAGGAGGTTCCCGAAACAATACCTACCAATCCAAGAATAAAGATTTCTTCTGGCATGACTATCCCCTTTGTTGAGCTAAATTAGATACGGTTCTCCGGTGTGCTTCCTTTATCGCGTCTTCCTGGGGGATTTCGATATCACCCAGTGAGTCAGATTTAAACTCTCGCGGATTGGTGGCGGCAATGGCTTCGAGGTTTTCGATCCGGTTTTTCATCGTGTGCACCATTTTCCGAAGTTCATCAATTTCCTGGTTGTTTTGGCTATTTTTTTCTCGTAGCTCCAGTTTTTGTTGCTGAAATGCAAGAATCATACTTCCTACAACAGCAACTAAGCCTACTACAGCGTACCATGGTAAACCAAAAAGCATATCATCCTCCTTTTAGGTGAAAAGTGCAACCTGCTACGCATAGTGTCAAGCATAGTTTCGGGAGCCGAAGATATCGCTGCCCACACGAACCATGGTTGCTCCTTCCTGTATAGCAACTTCCAGATCAGCACTCATACCCATGCTTAACTCGGTAAGGGAAACGTTTGGAGCATCAAATTCCCGATAGTGCTCAAACAGCTCACGAAGCAACGAAAATTCAGAACGCACCTGCTCCGGATCATCTACCATCGAACTAATGCCCATCAACCCATGCACGCTTAGTTTTGAGAACTGTGCAGCATGCTCCAGTAACCGGGGAAGTTCATCGGGCGAACATCCGCTCTTTTGACTTTCCCCTGAAATATTAACCTGAAACAACACATGTACATGATGTCCATCCGGAACACGTTTTTCAATTTCGTCGAGGTACTTGGCCTTATGCACAGAATGAATCCAGTTAACCCGGGGGGCGATGTATTTTATCTTGTTGGACTGCATGGTGCCGATCATATGCCATTGAGCGGACGGGTGGGTAATAGCGTCCATTTTTTGAGCAAGTTCCTGCATCTTATTCTCTCCAAAGTGGAATTGACCGGATGCAATCGCTTCTTCGATATCGGGAGTAGGTTTGGTTTTGCTTACAGCAATAAGTTGAACGTCTTCAGCTTGCCTGCCGGCTTGAACAGCAGCCTGTTCTACACGCTGTTTTACAGCTTTAATACGCTCTGCGATGGATGACATAAAGTAGGTTTTTATCATTTTGTATTAAGCATGAATAAATTACAAACCCAACAACTTTTATCATTCCGCATTATCACGTATTTTTATAGGCTCATTAAGCCAGCGAATACGCATTGTCACTTTTTTACTGTACTACTTTATTATTACACTATTCGGGCATCAGAACGGTTAACACCAACTTAAAAGGATAACGACCGTGGCCACCAGAATCCGACACATCTCCAGTTTTTTGAATCAATGGGCGCCACCAGCAGTTAAAATGGAGTATGATAATGTGGGCTTATTGGTTGGTGATCCTGACCACGAAGTGCACCGCATCATTACCTGTTTAGACGTTACTGAGGCAGTGGTAGCCGAAGCCATTGAAAAAGGATGTGAGCTCATTGTTGCGCACCATCCGCTTATTTTTAGAAAAATAGGGCGCATAAACCCTACCGATGAACAAGGTCGTATTATCTATAAGCTGATCAAGAATGACATAGGTTTGATAGCGGCCCACACCAATTTAGACGCGGCGTTGGATGGTGTTTCCTTTGTACTGGCCAACATGCTGGGATTAGATAATCTTCGTTTCCTGGACAAGAATTATAGAATAAGCCAGAAAATACAGCTGGTTACCGCTGAAAAAGACACGGAGGCTGTTCTCAAAGTACTGAATTATTACTCTGCTGAAGAAGCGCATTGTTTCAACATTGAAAACCGGGAACAGGGCCTTACCTGCTTTGAAGCAATTATTGATAAGCATAATGTGTCTTCACTGAAGAATGGATTGCGCAAAGAAGGCATGCTAAAAGAAGGATCTTTCCAGATTATTGAGCTCAATTCAGCTTCACAGAATTTTGGAATGGGTGTTTTAGGAGAATACCCGGATAAAGGGATTGGACAAAACGAGTTTTTGCATTTGGTGTCACGGGCGTTAAACGTGAGGGCTATTCGCTTTTCAGGGGAGGTAGAACGCATTAAAACGGTGGCCGTTTGTGGAGGATCAGGAGCATTTTTAAAAGACAAGGCCCTGAAATCGGGTGCGGATGCCCTGCTTACCTCAGATATTAAATATCATGACTTTTTTACGGAGAAAGACCAGCTGCTGGTAATGGATGTGGGGCACTACGAAAGTGAGTTTCCTGTTGCCGAAGCATTAAAAAATGAACTTGATGAGGCCTTTGAACATGTTCAGGTCTCTGTTACACAAGTCGTTACGAACCCTATGCAGGTATACATCTCCGAAATTGAACCAAAATCTATTCAAACGAGCGCATCTCCCCTTACATGAAAGAAATACTACAACAGTTAGCCAATCTTCAGTACATCGACAGCAGAATCGATGAGCTAAAACAGCTTCGGGGCGATTTACCTGAAGAAATTCTGGATATAGAGACGGATATAGCCCGTCTGCAAGCCAAGGTAAACAACCTGAGTAAGGAAAAAACCGACTTAATGGTTGAATACGATCAGGTTAAACTGGATTTGGCTACATCCGAAGAAAAAATTCGCAAATACGAAGACCAGCAAATGACGGTGCGTAACAACCGCGAATATGATGCTTTAACCAAAGAGATTGAGGCTCAAAAACTTGCCATCGAGCACGCCACAAATCGGTTGATCGAAATCGAAAAACGCCAGGAAAGCATTGGTCCCGAACTGGAAGTGGCTGAACAAAATCTGCATGAAACAACATCGGTTCTGGAAGAAAAACGCACGAACCTTGATAGTGTAATGGAGTCAACCCAGGAAGAGGAAGACAAATTACTGGACATCAGAGAAGAGCTTGTACAGGAAATAGATGCACGATATATGCGTAATTATAATCGTCTTCGCAATGGCCTGTCCAATGGCATAGCTGTGGTTGCAATGGAGCGTGGGGCGGCATTTGGAATGGCATTGCCCCCTCAAACACAAGTTGAAGTACGCCGCATGAATAAAATCATTATTGATGAGAATAGTGGCCGTATTGTTGTTGACCAAACCTTTTTTAAGACCGCCAAGGCAAAGTTTACGATCTGATTAAAGGGGCAAACGCCCCTTTTTTGTTATCGCCTATCTGTAGATCATAATCCGTATCTTCAAAACGGAAAACCGGGTAGCCGCCTTCGTTTGTTAAGCGGGGGAGGAAAGTCCGGACACCAACAAACACCGCGCTCTGCGATCCTTAGGGCGAAGCAGAGGCTCGGCTGTGGTGACACAGCCGGGATAGAAAGTGCAGCAGAAAACAAACCGCCCAGAGCTTGTCGAAGGGTAAGGGTGAAAAGGTGAGGTAAGAGCTCACCGTCCCGTACTGTGAAGTCGGGAGCTAGGTAAACCTCGCGGGGTGCAAGTTCATGCAGGGTGTATGCGCCGTTTGTCGTTACGCACCCGGGTGGAATGCAGTAGATAAATGGCTACCGAACCATGCCAAAGCATGGGGAACAGAATTCGGCTTACAGGTTTTCCTAACGAACATCGAGATCCCACCCGAAAGGGTGGGGTTTTGTTCTTTTATATTAAGAAATACCTAACTCCAGGTTACATGGCTATAATTTGGGTGCTCTGGTGCCTACGCGTTCTTCATTTTACGGTCGATATCCCGTTTGGCATCTTTGGCTTTGAGAGATTCTCTTTTGTCATAGTTTTTCTTCCCCTTGGCCAGTCCTAATTCCAGCTTGGCAAAACCACCCTTGAAATAAAGTTTCAAGGGCACAATGGTGTATCCTTTTTGTTGTACAGCTTTATCCAGCTCCCGTATTTCTTTTTTATTCAGTAACAGTTTCCGATCCCGGTTAGGCTGGTGGTTATAATATGAACCATGCTCATAGGGTTTGATATAAAACTCCTTAAGCCAAACCTCACCATCTCTCAAAAAGGCAAAGGCATCGGTAAATTGAGCTTTTCCTTCCCGTAACGATTTTACTTCGGTGCCCTGCAGCTGGATACCTGCCTCAAAGGTTTTATCAATATGAAAATCGTGCCGGGCTTTCCGGTTTTGAATCGTAGGAGCAGACATTATCGTAGCGTTCTGTTTCAGGAAAACGGGTTAAAACTCGTATCCGAAGGCTTTCAGGCTTTCTGCAACATCGGGTTCCGGTGCCCGGTTCATGGATTTATAAATACCTACGATCTGGTCAATTTCAGATCGGGCTTTCTGATTTTGAGGGTTGATGGTTAACACAGCGATAAACTCCCGAAGGCCTTTATTCGCATTTTCCCTCATCGCTGATGGGTCGGATTGATATACGGTGTAAATACCATAATTCAGATGTGTTTTCTCCTTCAGAGCCACTATTTCAGGAGTTTCGACCTCGCTGTTTAATAGGTCCAGCGCTTCCTCGTACTTATCCGCGTCAATCAATGCATCGACCTGTTCGCTTATGGATTGGTCGGCGGGTGTTGTTTCCGGGGATTTATCATCGCCGGAAGAACATGCTGTCCATACGAATGCGCTAAATAGAAAGAACAGTAAGAAAGAGTGGTTCATGCTTACAGGGATAATGGATTCAGGCTTATACAAAGCACAAATATACACATACTAATCCAACCAAGTATGATGCGTCTTTTAGAAAGTGAGGCTTCAATCTCAACCGGCGGATGCTCAATTTTCACAAAAAAAGTGATGAAGATCATCCAAACCACCCAAATCATAGAAGAACTGGCTAATGGTTCGGCGGCGATAAGAAAAGCATATACCCCGGTACTTAACAGAGAAATGGTAAACATAGCAGCCACCCATCGTTGATCTCCTTTGAAAGCCGTATTCATAATGATCAACAGGATGGCAGACCAGATAAGCCAGGATACTGTACCATAGGCCGTATCCCATGCACCCAAGGTTTCGTGTATAAACGGCACGGCTTCAACACCAGCCAATATCGTGATAAAAGTAAAAAAGAGACGAGCTACCACTTGATGGCGCTTATATCCGAGCAAGGCATACAACACATGGCCGCCGTCTAACTGCCCAACCGGCATAAGATTTAATGCGGTGAAAAACAGGCCTAACCAACCGGCAAATAGAAAGGGATAGTGATACATTTCCCACATAGGGGGTGCATCTTCAAAGAAGGAGGCCAGAAACGAATACAATAGCGTATTCCCAACGGTGAGCGTACCAAGTTCAGAACTATCCGTGACTTCATCGGGGAACTCACCAAATACAGAAATATGAGCTTTCAGCTCATCATGCCCATCAAACTGAAGCATAAATTCCGGTTCGGGTAACGTCATAAAACCAATTAGCAGGATGAGAATAGACATTACAAAACCAGCTAAGGGGCCTGCAATCCCAATATCGAATAATTGATGCATATGCCGGATACGTTCACGTATTCGGATAACGGCTCCCAGCGTGCCGATACCTATGGGAAGCGGGATGTAATAGGGGAGCGAAACCGCGATGTTGTGATATACGGCTGCAAAGTAGTGACCAAACTCGTGCACCGTCAAAAAACCAAGCAATAAACACGCGAAGATAAATCCCCGCCAGATATCGGGGAGCGCGGGTAGTTCCAGGGGGAATAAGGCTGGAGAGAATCCTACAAAGTTAACTCCCGTGAGCGAAACAAAAGCAAGAGTGATAAGAAAAAGCCCGAGGTGTTTGGCTATGGTACGGGTTCCCGGCCGGTTTTTTGGAGTCTCAGTCTCAGACTCATAATCAACCATGAAGGGAGAAGTAACATCGGGAGAAGACTCTGAGCTCAACTGGAAATACTGTTTAAGTTATCGGCATTCTGGATACAGGCAAAGTCATACAGCGTGCGCCTCCCCGCCCCCGGCATAATTCATGGCCTTGAAAGGAGATTGCAATTTTCTGGTTATCTGAAGGAACAAAATCTGTGGTCGCGTATTCTTCTACAAATTCGAACTGGTTCATCAGACTATATCCATGATCCACCAACGTATTGAAGGTTTTGGTATTTCGTTCGTATCCAACAATTACTCCCGGTGCTAATGCAAATACATTGGCACCATCGGTCCATTGCTCCCGGAATTGACTGGTCTTATCATCTCCCCCACAATTGATAAACGTGAAATCAGTTTGCGTAAATTCAAGGAGAGCTTCTTGAAGGGATGCTCTTTGATCAACCTGAATAGCGTCGTTTTCTTTTTGAAGCACAACCACATTCTCTCTTTGTTCCGAGATTGCAGGCGGAAAAACCACACATTCGTTCATGCTGGCAAACGTAAAGATGGTATCGAGATGCATGGAGGAGCGTTGCTTGGGTATATCAACAGCTAATACTGTTTCAACATCGGTATCCAATAGGCCTTTGGCGGCCTTCATAAGACCCGTGAATGAGGTACGTTCACTCATACCTATCAGAACCACGTGTTCAGAAGCTACCAACACATCTCCCCCTTCAATACTCTGATGGCCGGAAATACGAATCGTATTTTCTCTGACGGCTTCAAATAAAGGGTGGTACTTAACCACACACTCCATTAAAAGAGATTCTCTAAGGCGTGTTTTGGTGGCAGCCCGGGATAACAAAATAGTAGAACCAACAACCGCAGCCAGGTCTCTTGTAAATAGCAGGTTCGGAGAGGGTTTAAGATTATAGTGTTTCAGTTTTTCTGAAACACCCTGAATCATAAAATCAAGAAAGTCTCCGGTATCCAGTCTTAGAAGATCATGCTCAATAGAAGAAAGGTTCGATTCGGGAAACTCATGAACCATTTGTTCAATTAGATAGGCTCTGGACTCTGAGGTGTTAAACACGTCGGCCATCAGATCAAGTATTTCAAATACCTGTCCATGTTTTGGCATGGCTGCTTTAAAAACAGAAAGCATATCCAGGTGTTCCAACCGGGCATCATCTTCAAAAATGATGTCGTCGAATAATAACTCGTTTTTTAACTCAGGATTCACCAGCGACACTTCATGTCCGGGTGTGTGAACGATTACCCCCTGAAGATGTCCCACCTCCGAAGAAACTGAGATGTGCATGAATGTATTACCGCAATTTTATCGTTTAGGCATACAATATAGAATTTACAGGAGCCATAAAATAACAGTATTTGAACCCTCGATTGGGTACCTT
>JBCBST010000116.1:0-9990 GCA_039819115.1 Bacteroidota bacterium | reverse complement strand
CATGCCTAAACGGGCTCCATTATTTAAAACCTTCAAGTAGGGACGGAACGATCTCTCCAAAAAAAACTCCATTGTAAAAGGGGCCGCTTCCGTTTGTGATGAGTGCTATGGATGCATCGAGTTCCGGATTTGCAAAAAGGAACGACTGGTATTTAAGAGTACCTCCGGAGTGTCCCAGAAAAAGAGTTCCATTCACCGATAACTGCATGAGTCCCAGTCCATACCGGGTAATACGGATGGTATCTGAAAGACGAATCTCAAAGGATTCCATATCAACGGCATCCATCATCAGATCAAGGGTGGAAGGGGAAAGGATCGTTTTATCGATCAATAATTCTCGGATAAGCCGATGCAATGATTCGCTATCGGTATATACCCCGCCATCCAGGCCATAGTGTTCTTCCCATTGGCTGACCTTGCTAGTTGCCTGTCCGGTTTGGGCGTAATAGGCTTCCGCATTTCTGTTATCTGGAATACCCAGGATAAAGGAATATCCCAGCTGAGCATAATACTCCTCAAAAGCGGTGTCAACATCTTCACCGGTCACAGCTTCAATGATCTGCTCGATGTATAGGTAATGAGAATTACTGTAATTGAATACCCCTGATGTTGAAAGATCAGAAGAAATCAGTTCGTTTTTTTCAAAAAAAAGCGCAGGTGCACTGCCGTTAACCACCCGGGTTCCCCAGGTTGGGTGTTTGGTATAATCCGAAATGCCTGCCGTATGGTTAAGTAAGTGCTGTACCTGTACCGCTTTTAATCCGGGTTTTTCAGCAAGTATATGATCCGGTAAGAAGGAACTAAGCGAGTCGTCAAGACTAAGCCGTTCTTCTTCCACCAGCGACATCAGATAAACGGCTGCCAGAAGTTTAGTGGTGCTTCCTATACCGTATATGTGCTGTTCGTTTGTTGACGTATTCGTATACACGAACGATTCTTTATGAGAGTTTATCATGTACGAAGCCGATAAAGAGGGCAGGTTGTTTTGTTCTGCTATCGCAATGAGAACGTCCTGTGTAGGTTGTTGAGACTGGCTTTCTGAGGTGTCGCAACTAACAAGAATGAAGATCACCAAAACGAATAATCGAGTCATGTTCATCGGGTATACGTACGTACTGTTTTTTGATAAGTGAACTAAATGCATTACCTACACGATTCATTGGCACGCATATTGCCTACTTTCGCACGTTGGCATAAACTGCTAACTTATATAATTCAAGATATACCCATTACTACCCATCTCCATGATTGATACCGTAGGTAAAATTCTAAATAAGATTTTTGGTTCAAAAAGCGAGAAAGACATCAAAGGCATCCAGCCTATTGTCGATAAGATCAAGAGCTACGAAGACGAACTTAAAGCCCTCTCTGATGACCAACTCAAGCAGCGTAGCGAAGGCTTTAAGCAATTAATCAAAGACCGAACGTCGGATGTCGTAAAAGACATGGAAGAGCTTAAAATTAAGCTGGATGATATCGAATCTCTTTCCGCTGGTGAACATCGCTCTATGGCCGAGCAGCTCGATAAGCTGGAAAAGAAAGAACTTGATCTTATTGAGGATACGCTGGATGAAATTTTACCAGAAGCCTATGCGGTATTCAAAGACACCTGCCGCCGGTTTGTAGGCCAAACCTGGAAAGTAGCCGGTGATGAGATTACCTGGAATATGATTCCATATGATGTGCAGCTGATTGGAGCTGTCACTCTCCACCAGGGTAAAATTGCGGAGATGAAAACCGGTGAAGGTAAAACACTGGTTGCCACGTTTCCGGCCTTTCTCAATGCACTAGCGGGGAAAGGGGTGCATGTCATCACCGTGAACAACTACCTGTCGATGCGTGATGCTGAATGGAACGAGCCCCTGTTCAACTTCCACGGACTCAATGTGGACTGCATAGATCGCTACCAACCGAATTCTGAGCAACGCCGAATAGCGTACCGTGCAGATATCACCTACGGAACGAACAACGAGTTCGGTTTCGACTACCTGCGGGATAATATGGTGGTTGAAAAAGAACAGCTGGTACAGCGTGCCCATCACTACACCATCATTGATGAGGTTGATTCCATTCTTATTGATGAGGCGAGAACCCCGTTAATTATATCAGGACCCGTTCCTCACGACAATAAGTCAGACAAATATGTAGAAATGAAGCCGAGGGTGGCAGGTCTTGTTGATGCTCAAAAAAAATTAGTAGCCCAGTTAGTACAGGAAGGGCAGCAACTGTTGGATAAAGGAGACGAGGAACAGGCCGGTTTAGCTCTGTTCCGTGCCCAGAGAGGATACCCCAAAAACGCCAGGTTCCGGAAAATGCTCCAGGAACCCAGTATTCAAAAGCTTATTCAGAGAACAGAGGCGTTTTACCTGCAGGATAATGCCAAAAATATGCCTACGGTGGATGAATACTTGTACTATGCCGTAGATATGAAGCTGAATTCCATTGAGATGACCGAGAAAGGACGGGAATTCATTACCAAGAAAGGAGAAGACACCGAGTTTTTCGTGATTCCGGATTTAGGGGTAGAGACATCCGTTATCGAAAAAGAGATAGAACAGGAACAAAGCCAGCTCATTTCTGAAATAGAGGCGAATACAGAACTCAGCGAGGAATATAAAGGTAAAAAGAGAGATGATGCCCGCATCGAGATAAGCCAGGAAAGAGAGCGTAGGTTTGGTGAATTACACCGTCTGTTTTCGGAGCGGGGAGAACGTATACATACAGTAAATCAGCTATTGAAGGCATACACCCTGTTCGAACGGGAAGAAGAGTATATCGTACAGGACGGGAAAGTCCAGATTGTGGACGAGCATACGGGGCGTGTATTATCCGGCCGACGGTATTCGGACGGACTACACCAAGCCATTGAGGCTAAAGAGCAGGTGAAAGTAGAAGCATCTACCCAGACCTATGCCACTATTACCCTCCAGAATTATTTTCGGATGTACCATAAGCTTTCGGGTATGACCGGTACGGCTGAAACCGAGGAAGGAGAATTCAACGAAATTTATGACCTGGATGTGGTGGTCATTCCTACAAACCGACCTATCCAGCGAGGTGATCTGGAAGACCTTGTGTTCAAAACCAAGAGGGAAAAGTTTAAAGCAGCAATCGATAAAATCCGGGAGTATCATACGAAAGGACAGCCGGTTCTGGTCGGTACAACCAGCGTGGATGTGTCCGAGATGATGAGCCGTATGTTGAAGCGTGCAGGTATTCCTCATAATGTGTTGAATGCCAAGCAACATGCACGGGAGAGTGAAATTGTGAAGCAAGCCGGACAGCCTGGAGCGGTTACTGTTGCTACGAATATGGCCGGTAGGGGTACCGATATCAAACTGGCACCCGGTATTAAAGAAAAGGGCGGACTGGCTATTCTGGGTACCGAGCGCCATGAATCACGCCGTATCGATTTACAGCTCAGAGGGCGATCCGGTCGCCAGGGCGATCCCGGAGAATCACAGTTTTATGTGTCTCTTGAAGATAACCTGATGGCCATGTTTGGGAGTGACCGGGTGGCTTCCGTGATGGATCGTCTTAAGTTTGAAGAAGGGGAAGTGATTACCCATCCCTGGATTTCCAAATCATTGGGAAGGGCACAAAGCAAGGTTGAACAAAACAATTTTGGAATCCGGAAACGACAGCTGGAATACGATGATGTATTGAATAACCAGCGGAACGTGATCTACGCCCGCAGGAAAAATGCACTCATTGGCGATCAGATCCGAACGGATTTATTGGATATGCTCGACGATCTGATTGAGAGTATGGTTGATGAGTATGCTCCAGCCAACGATATGGAAGGTCTCCGGGATGAACTGCTTCGTGTGCTGGCAACGGATGCCGATTATGACGAAGAAGTATGGCTGGGTATGAACGAGTCTGAGCTTAGCGACCATATTTTTGAAAAGGCACTGGAAAGCTACAAAACGAAAGAAGATCGCATCGCTAAACCCCTGTATCAGGTGATGAAGCGCATCAGCGAAGCGAATCCGAATAATCGCCCCGATAAAGTGCAGGTCATTTTTACGGATGGGTTTAAGCGTATGCGCATTGTGGTTGATGTGGAAGCAGCCCTGGAAAACGAAGGCCGTGAAGTAGCACGTGCCCTTGAACGAACTGCTGTTTTAGCCACCATCGACGAAAAGTGGATGGAGCATTTACGGGAACTCGATTCGGTTAAGGAAGGAATTGGCCTGCGGTCTTTTGCCCAAAAAGATCCTCTTCTGGAATACAAAAGAGAAGCATTCGATATGTTTAAGATCCTGCTCGACATGGTGAATCGTGAAACGATATCCCTCATCTGGAAGGCCATACCCGAAGTGGAAGCAGAAAGCCAGAACCTGCAACAGGCTCAGCAACAAAAATCACGGTTTGATACCTCCCGGATGAAAACTCAGCATGCCGATTCGACCAATATGGGACTTCAGGGTGGAGGCACAGCCCAAAATGGTAATCAGCAGCCTCCGGCCGCCGGTAATCAAAAGCGCCAACCCGTTCAGGTTGTAGCTGAACCCGGTCGAAATGATCATGTGTCCATCCAGAACATGCAAACCGGGGAAACCAAAGACATTAAATGGAAGCATGCCAAACGATTGGTGGAACAGGAAGGCTGGATCGTAGTGGAGAAATAACGATCCGGTCTATTCTCCGAAACGGAGTTCCAGTTGTTCAAAGTAATCGCTTTCTCCCAGGTTCAGGTTAGACAGGGAAATACCAAGTAACCGAACCTGCCGGTTTCCAACCTCAGTTTGCTCAAGAAGTAGCTTCGCCGTATCTGCGATTACCTTGGGGTCGTTGGTATAGTAGGGATGAGACTGGCTTCGTGTGATGGTGTCAAAATTTTTGTATCGCACTTTAATGGTGATCGTCTTACCGGCTGCATGAATTTTTTTCATCCCTTCCGAAATAGATTGCGCCAGCTCTTCGAAAAAAGTGTGTACCCAATCCAGATCACCGATATCCTCAGAAAACGTGCGTTCTTTACCGTATGATTTTCGTACCCGGTGTGGTTTCACTTCCCGGTGATCAATGCCCCGGGCAATGCGATAATAGTATCGGCCGGATTTCCCAAAAGCCTTAACCAGGTCAATTTCAGCCCATTCCTTTAATTGTTTACCGGTTTTTATACCCAGGGCATGCATCTTCTTTTGAGTGGCTTTACCCACACCAAAGAATTTTTTGATATCCAGTTCTTCAATAAAAGCTTCAGCATGTTCCGGGCGTATCACCGTTAGCCCGTCGGGTTTATCGTAATCGGAAGCAATTTTTGCCAGAAACTTATTGAACGAAACTCCGGCAGACGCCGTGAGCTGGGTGCGTTCTTTGATGCTGGAACGAATCTGTTTTGCAATCTTTATGGCCGAAGGAATCCCATAAAAGTTCTCGGTAACGTCGAGATAGGCTTCGTCTAAAGAAAGGGGTTCCACCAGGTCGGTATATTCGAAAAATACCTCCCGAATGTGCTCAGATGCTTCTTTATAGGCCTCAAACCGACCACGTACAAAAATACCATGGGGGCACAATCGGTAGGCCTGTGAGGTTGGCATGGCTGAGTGTACGCCAAATTTTCTGGCTTCGTAGCTGGCCGTAGAAACAACTCCTCGTCCGTTAGGAGATCCCCCCACGATTACGGGCTTGCCTCGTAAATCGGGATTATCCCGCTGCTCAACAGCAGCAAAAAAGGCATCCATATCAATATGGATGATTTTTCGAATGGGAGTCGTTTCGGTCATGTCCCAAAATACCTGTAATACAACCGAGGGAGCAACCCGCGATTCATAATACGCGAAGCAGCCTTCGATTTCAGCTGCTTGCGGGTCATCAACACATCCGGATGTTCAGGTAACCCCCAAGCTTGTCTTGTATAGTTTGCATAAAGCCCGCCACCTGAACAAAGGAAATGGGGTAGTACTCAGCACATCAGTACATAGCAGCGACAGCCTTACGGTGAAGGGTCAGCCTGGATGATTTCTTTCTGTTCAGTGGTCTCCCATTAGTCGGTGCCTGTGGTGGATAGTTCGCTGATATGGCTCCTGGTAACCGGTTATGCGAGGATGAGTCAATGAACTGGTTCATTTCTCTTACAATACCCATTAACCCATTTGCCTGAGATGATAACTCCTCGGCGATACTGGCCGATTCTTCCGAAGCAGAAGCATTGCCCTGAACCTGGCTGTCCATTTGATTCATGGCCGAATTCAGCTGCTCGATTCCGGTCGACTGTTCTTTTGAAGCCGTGGAAATCTCAATAACGATGCCACTTATACCGGTAATTTTACGCTCGATCTGTTCCAGATTTTCAGAAACCTCCTGTGCAACAAGCACCCCGTGTTCAGAACTGGATTGCGAAGATTGAATCAGGCTGGAGGTGTTCTTTGCGGCTTCTGCCGATCGCTGGGCTAAATGCCGAACCTCTTCTGCCACCACCGCAAATCCCTTACCGGCCTCGCCAGCACGTGCTGCTTCCACGGCAGCATTAAGGGCAAGTAAGTTCGTCTGAAAGGCAATATCGTCAATGGTTTTGATGATATTGGATGTTTGCCGGGAAGAGTTTTGAATTTCCTGCATGGCATTATTTAACCTGCTCATGGCTTCAAGTCCGTTTTGAAGCATAGGAAGTGAAGCATTTACAGCATCTTCTCCTTCCTGGGCATTTTGAGCATTATGCTTGATTTGAGCACTGATCTCTTCAATAGAAGCAGAGGTTTCCTGTAGACGCCCGGCCTGATTGGTCGACCCTTCTGCTAACCGTTGGCTGGCATTGGAAAGTACGGTTGAAGAATCATCGATTTGAGAAGCACCTTCAGCAATATTGGTTACAACATCTTTTAGGTATCTGCTTAAGGAGCTTGCAAACAGGAATGCGATACCCGTTCCTACAATAAGTACGGTAAGAAGGCTGCCAAGCGCTATCCAGATCGATTTCAGTTGAGCTTCCCCAACCATAGCATGTACCTCATCAAGAGGGATACCTACAAAGAAAATGGCAATCACTTCATGATCACGAACAATCGGGTCGTAGGCCGTTACATAGGGTATTCCTAAAATATTGGCTTCTCCGATGTACAGCTCTTTATTCATAACAGGTTGATAAGCAGAACTGTTTTTACCCAGTTTTGTGCCGGTTGCCCGTTCTCCGCTTTCTTTGGTAATACTGGTAAGAATGCGGGTAAAGTCATCTCCATCGCGTTTAAAAATCGTAGCAGCTACCCGGTGATCTTTGCTAAACAGATCAAGTATAGACGGGTCTTGAGCAATCTCTTGTCCGTTCTCCGCTATGAGTACTTCCTTTTTTAGGGATATCTCTCCAAAATTCAACGAGGCATAGTCGTGAAGGGCATTATAATCTGCTTTTAGTTTATCCTTAATAGTGAATTCAATAAGGCTTTCAAGGCTTTGTTTATTAGAAAAAAAAGAAGTACCCGTAAGAATGAGTCCGGTTACCAATACAAGGGAAAGAATGGATGAAAGTATTTTATTTCTTAGACTTAGGGATATCCATAAATTTTTCATAGCGAACAGGTTAAATTAAATTTTAACATAATTCTATATTATGTTTTTATGGAAAAAACCATTCTTTTTCCAATGGGTGGTTTATCGGAAAATGAACTCTAAGCTTAATTCAGAGTTAAAATAAAGAGTTCTTTATTCTTAGATAGATGTGTAATTAACCGGTTAGCTCAAAGAAAAGAAGAAGGATATAGAGCTCCAGTCACACCCGCTATATCAGGAAAATGCCGATGCCTAATTACTACCCATCAGCGGTTCATTGAACGCCCGTATACTGGAATTGGGCAGACCTTCCGGATAGGTTTGTTTAACCATATCAATAGCTTGTATGACTAAATCGAGGTGCAGTTCTTTTGAGTTCTGATAAAATGCCTGTGCCGCATCCGATAGTTTGGGTTTACCGTGTAGTGGTTTATCACTTACACAAAGCAACGTAGCATGCGGAATACGGTATCTGAATCCGTTGGTGGCAACCGTAGCCGATTCCATATCAATGGCCAGACTTCGGCTTTGGTGAATTTCATGAACGGTCTTTGCTTTGGAAAACTCCCAGTTTCGGTTTGCGGTCGTATAAACAGTACCAATACGATGCTTAAGTCCATGCGTATCCAGCACCTCTTTTAAGTATCGGTTTAAAATAAAATTAGGGAGTACGGGTATGCCAATGGGTAGCACATCATCCAGTACATGATCGGCCCGATAATATCCATTGGCAAGCACAAAATCACCGATTTCCTGGTGATTGCGAAGCCCCCCGCAATGTCCAACCATGATCATGGCATCCGACCGAAGTACGCCCACGTGATCTGTAATGGTTTTAGCATTAGAGGGACCCACACCAATGTTAACGAGTGTAAGCCCTTTGTTATCCGGAAGCTTGTGATGGTAGGCTGGCATTTGTACACCATCTCTGGCTGGTTGTACACAGTCGGGAAATCGATTTAAAAAAACTTCCACATGCATCGCATAGTTGGTAAACAGGATGTACCGCTGAAAATCCTTCGCTTCCGTACCGGTGTAGTGGCGCAGGCGATCAAGGGAAAGGTCGATACGTTCTGCGCTGAACAGGAAAAGCTTCTTTTTTGTGATGTCCCAATCTTCTTCATCGGCATTATCAAGCAGTTGCGGATCGTTCAGGGGTATAATATCCCTGGAAGGACAAATGGTGATTTCCGCGCCCTGATCCAGTAACCGTTCCATCTCCCTTAACAGATACCACCGATAGGCGGCCGGTTGAGCAATTTCTCCTTCTATTTCCGGATTATGGGCCGACCAACTCCGATGCACAATCATTTTGGGATATTGGCCGGAAGCGTAGATATTCTCCATCGCTAAAAAGGCACGCTCCACCGCACGCTCTCGTTCTTTGTCGGTAGAAAAACCCTGCTTACTTAATCGAATCTCATCCATATACTCATGCACATTGAGCCGTTATCGTTTACAATCGAATCCTGGAAAACCACACAGGAACACCGCGAATATACAACGAATATTTTCACGGTGTTGAAACGCGATATGGAATTACGTTCTGAGAAGCATACGGCCAGCTTTTCTATTTTAGAAGCACCAGATTGGATTAATGTGATACCTCTTACACCTTCCGGAGAAATTGTGCTGGTAGAGCAATACCGATATGGTATTGAAGAGCCTACTCTGGAATTACCCGGCGGGGTGGTAGACCCGGGAGAAACCCCATTTGAAACCTCAAAACGTGAATTGCTCGAAGAAACAGGATATGCGGGCACCGAATGGGAGTATCTGGGCAAGGTAAGTTCTAACCCGGCCATGCAAACCAATTATACCCATACCTACCTGGTTCAAAACTGTGTGGAGGTCAGCGAGCAGCAACTGGATGGTAATGAGCGAATCAATGTACATGTGCTCCCCATGGCAGAGTTCCTGGAACGGGTAGGTTCCGGAGAAATCCATCATTCTCTGGTGGTGGCCGCTGTGGCAAAGTACCTGTTAAGAGAAGCAGATAAATAATCCGGGGTGTTTGATTTTACGTTCGATCATGGGTAACTACTGTGCATGAGTAAGTTCCCCTCTTTCCAACGATGGCTATTCTTTCTATACGATAAGCTTCAGATTACCCGGAACGAGCGTATCACCATCAGTGTGCTGTTTACATTGGCAGTAATCCTCACGTTGGTCAATGTTTTTTTGGAACAACGTATACATCGTTATGATGAACAACACGCGGAAGTACTGGAGGCATTTAACGCACGAAGCGAAAAGATGCGCAACCAGCAGGAAGAAATAGCCCGACGTTATCAGCCTCCGACAGCATCTGCTGTAGAACCGGACTCGAATGTATCAATCCAACAAAACATGGAGTCGCAGTCTGAGCCATTAACGGTGGAGAGAATTAATATAAACACCGCCACAAAAGAGGAATTAATGCAAATAGATGGGATAGGACCAGCTTATGCCCAAAGAATTCTGGATTATCGAAATACCATAGGGGCTTTTACCAAC
>JBCBST010000115.1:0-10172 GCA_039819115.1 Bacteroidota bacterium | reverse complement strand
GCCCTGATACAGAGCAATCAGTAAATTTTCAAGCACATCGGATTCTACCAAAAAAGGAAATCCCAGAGGGACTACAAACGGTAATAAGGTAAACGATACAGGAAATCGCGCAAAAACAGGTTTACTGTTTCGAATTAGTACAAATAATGCACTTAAGGAGAATGTTATGCTTAAAATCATACCCCATTCATAGAAGTAGTGTGCATAATCAAGTTGTATCCAGTATGGTAGCACCGTACATGAGGCCAACAATGAAGAACAACCAAAATAACCTGCCACTAAGGATTTTGCCCTTGTTCCATTTACGAACAAAACCACACCACATAACAGGCAGGCAATAAAAAAGAGTAAGGCAGTAAATGTTTGTACGGAGTCGAACATGAGGTTACCCCCCTCCTGACTCACGTCCTACATTTTTGTTTTGCTGGAAAGTAAGGATCAAGTCTGCGATTTCTTTCAGCACCCCTCTTTCTTTTCTAATCATTTCCCGAGCCAGTTCATAGACTGTGATAGAGTGTCGGCCAACTGTAATTTCCCTTTCCCAATCAATAATCCCAAAGCTCTGAAGTAAGTTTAACATACCCGCCCGATGTTTACCGATCTTGAAAAGAACATCCTGGATACCTTCTCCATCCTCCAGTTCAGGTTCGAAAGAGTCCTCAGGTTTCGTGTAGGAATTCAGATTGATGGGACGTACGCTTTTGAACGATTCTTCAATGATTTGGCGATAATAATTATGCTGTAAATGATCTAAGAAGAGCAACGTATCCTGAACACTTCTCCCAGTTGGGGGAGTTTCTGTATAAGGAATTGTATCGATAACGTATTTTAGGGCTTCGGCTTCGTGCTCTAGATATGATAGATCACCAAGTAGTTCTTTAACCTGGGCTTGATTTAAATCCATTAAAACTGCTGTCGTAAGTTATTTCCACGTTTTTGATGCGGGTGCAGCGTCATTATCTTTTTGCTGCTGAATCATATCTACTAATGAGAGTCCTGTATTCCAATCCCGGTCTCTGTCGCGGACAGAGTGGATATTGTTTTCTTCCTGAAAATCCCAAAATGTTCCAAACTGATTGTTCTTGTAGGTTTTAAGGTAGTCTAAACGGTCTTTCAGCTCCTCTTTATCAACCAATAGTCTGGATTTATCGTACACTGCTTCTTCTCTTGATTCAAATACGATATCGTAGTCCTGGCTCATAACGATAGCCTCTTCCGGGCAAACCTCTTCGCAGTACCCACAGTAGATACACCGTAACATGTTAATTTCAAAAAATGCCGGATAGCGTTCTTTATCATCATCGGTTTCTTCTGCCTGCATGCTGATTGCTAAAGGAGGACATGCTCTTGCGCATAATCCACAGGCAACACATCGCTCTTTTCCATGATCCTCAACCAGTACAGGCCTGCCTCTGAAAATAGCAGGTGGGTCCCATTTTTCCTCCGGATAACTCATGGTGAAGGTAGGCTGGAACATTTGCTTAAACGAATACCACAACCCTTTAAAGATCTCAGGCAGATATAAGCTCTCTAAAAAATTTAGTTTACGTTCCTTTTTATAGTTCTTGTTTAGTGCATTAAGAACAGGTTGTTCCAGATTTTTAGCCATGCAAATCGATTAATGATTAAAGTCTGAAATTAAGAAGCAAAAATAAGCCTTGTGTCTGTATGAACAAAGTCGTTTAACGGCTTTTATGTTATTTCTGCCTAAAAACGAGTGTTAAAGGAACACCTTCAAATCCATACCGTTCCCTGATTCGCTTTTCAATATATCTCCTGTAATTGGGGGGTAATTCATGGGGAGAATTCATGAAAAATTTAAACACCGGAGGATTTGATTTTACTTGAGTTCCGTAATGTATGGTGAGTTGTTTACCCCTTTTCATTGGGAGAGGCCTGTCCCGGAGAATATGTTCAATAAAGTCATTAAACTCGGAAGTGGATATTTGCTTTTTCCGCTCATCCAGAACAGACTGAGCCATTTCGAGTACTTTGTAAATTCTTTTTTTATTAAGTGCCGAGATCGTAAGCACCGGTACATAGTTCAACATGGGAACGGACTCGTAAATGTACTCTTCGAATTCTTTGACGGTGTGTGTGTCTTTATCGGTAACCAGGTCCCATTTGTTCAGAACGAGAATAAGCCCCTTGTTAAACTCTTCGGCCTGACGTAATACCCGCTTATCCTGATCTTCAAAACCCTGCATGGCATCGATAAGCAAAATAGCCACATCACAAGCTCGGATCGCTCTTTCGGTTCGTACCGTGCTATAGAATTCTATATTCTCTTTAACTTTCGTGCGTCTTCTCAACCCAGCCGTATCTACAAGAAGATATTCCTGATCTAGATACGACAGTTTACTGTTTATAGAATCTCGTGTTGTACCAGCAATATTTGTTACTATAGACCGCTCATCATTCAATAAAGCATTGAATAAGCTACTTTTCCCCACATTAGGCCTGCCAATAAAAGCCAGTTTTGGCAAATCTTCTTCCTCATCCTGTACCTGCTCTGGTAATAACTCAATGAGCCGGTCCAGTAATTCTCCGCTGCCAGAACCACTGATGGCAGAAACTGGGAACAGTTCTTCAAATCCCAGTTCATAGAATTCGGTGGCATTAAGTCTCCGGGTTTCATTGTCTGCTTTATTACAAACTACTAAAACGGGTCTCTCCTGCTGTCTTAAGATCGTAGCTACGGATCGGTCAAGTGTGTTTATACCCGATTCTGTATCCACTACAAACAGAATAACATCAGCTTCTTCGATAGCAATATGTACCTGTTCCCGGATACCTACCACCATCACATCCATCTCATCCGGGAGGTAGCCCCCTGTATCTATAACCGTAAAATCGCGTCCGTTCCAATAAGATTCCCCATAATGACGATCCCGGGTTACCCCATATTCATCATGTACAATAGCTTTTCGTTCTCCGATTAGCCGATTAAAAAACGTGGATTTACCCACATTGGGTCTCCCCACAATAGATACAACTGGAAGCATTTATACGAAGCATTCATTACTTTAATCTTAAAAGTTAAGCATAATTCCTTCCAATAAGGCATGCTAAAGTATTTCTACAATCAATTAGGTTTTTTTGGAGCCTTAGGGGTCTCCTTCCTTTTATTTCTTTTATTCGTTTTTTGGATTGCGGGGATTGCAGGAATCAGCCTTCCTTATGATGGTGGCTCAAAAAAGAAAAATACCTGGGAAATTGTGCTCGCTGTTCTAATTCCCGTTTACCCGATTGGATGGCTTATTGTAGATATCATCAATCAACGACGGTTAATGCGAAAGAAAAGCGATCCTGTAGCTTAGTCGCCCAACAACGAAGGTCCAAATCCGCTCTCTAACTGATCCGGGGTTTCTTCGATGAGTTTCCACTCTTCGAATAGCTCTTTATCCAACTCGGTGATAAAACGGGATGGATTTGTGAAATAATCCCCATTTGAAGACTGAGCAAGAGCCGGATAAGTGACATATAACATTGATTTTGCTCGCGTAACCGCAACGTACAGCAAGCGTAGTTCTTCATCCAGTAACTCATCGTCTTCTACGGAGTAAGCCGATGGGATAATTCCATCCAGACAGTTCATGAGTACAACATGTTCCCATTCAAGACCTTTGGCTGAATGTATGGTACTCAACACCATTGGGGGTTCATCCGGTTTTTTCTGTTCCGTTTCTACTGCTGAATTTGTGATGGGATCAAGAGCCAGTTCTTCTAACAACTGAGCAATACTGACAAAGTTATCGGCTAATTGAGCAAACACTTCTAAGTCTTTGATGCGCTTAGGGTAATCATCAAATCGTTTTTCACAAAAAACCCGGTAATACTCTACCAGTAGTCCAATTACTTCTGATGGATTTTGTTGGGCATCTTTACTTGAAATGAGTACTTCAGAGAGTGCGCTTAACTGCTTTTTATAGGCTTCTGATAACACATCGTTCAACTCTAAGAGATAAGGGTCTTTTGCCCTTCGAATCCATTCGAACAACTCCAGGGCCGTTTTTGGACCAATGCCATCCATGAGCATTAACACCCTATTCCAGGCAATGGTATCTAACGGGTTAACCAATACTCGAACATGAGCCAGTACGTCTTTTATGTGCGCGGCCTCCGTAAACTTTTGCCCACCATATTTAATGTAAGGTATATCCGTTCGGTTTAATTCTACTTCTAAGTCGAAGGCATCTCTGCCATTTCTAAACAAAACAGCTATTTGAGCGAGTGGCGTGTGCTGTTCTCTGAGTTGAAGCACTAACTGAGCAATAAAACGACTTTGATCATGCTGGTTTCTGCTTTTTACCAACGCGGGCCGTTCACCCTTTTCCTTTCTGGAAAACAGCTCTTTGTCAAAGCTATAACTGGCTTGTTTTAAAATTGCATTCGCTACAGATAAAATGGGAGTCGTTGAGCGGTAGTTCTCTTCCAGTTTTATGATTTTAGTATCGCTAAACTCTTCAGGGAATGCCAACATGTTTTTGTGATCTGCTCCCCGGAAGGCATAAATAGACTGAGCATCATCTCCTACAGCCATCAGGTTCTGATGATAGGAACTAAACCATCGGGTAAGCTTCGCCTGGAGCTTGTTTGTATCCTGGTATTCATCCACCATCACCTGATGATTATCAATAGCTACCTGTTGCCGCACTTCCTGGTCTTGTTCCAGAAGCTGGTTTGTTTTGATGAGGAGATCATCAAAATCCATAACATGGTTTTTCTCCTTATATGCATCATACGCCAGAGCCACCTCTTCCAGCTTTTCTTTGTGTTGCGCGAACTGAGGGTATTGATCATTCAATACGACTTGAAGATCAACATATTTGTTTTTACAGGTTGATATGATGTTAAGCAGGGTTCGTTTATTCGGAAACCGGATCTTTTTCTGATTAAGCTTAAGCTGCACCCGCACAAATTGAATAATATCTAAAGCGTCAGCCGTATCAATAATCGTAAATGTTGGTGGGTAACCCAGGCGTTCGGCATGCCTGTGCAGGACCTGGCTGCAATAAAAATGTAAGGTCCCTCCTCTCACTTTGGAACATCTTCCATCCAGTAAAGAACTGGCTCTTTGAACCATTTCTTTTGCTGCTCTTCGGGTAAAGGTAAGCAGCAAGATATGTTGAGGGTGTACTCCCGATTCGATTAGTCTGGCCACACGATGGGTAAGTGTGCGTGTTTTTCCGGTACCGGCTCCTGCAATAACTAGAGCCGGACCTTTATCGTGAAAAACAGCTTCCAGCTGCTTGTCGTTAAGTAATTCCTGGTACGGAATGGTGTAGTCTGGCGCACGGTGCGAAGGCTCATCTCGTTTGAGCCGGAAGGTTTTCATGGTTTAAAGTAGGCAATTTATTATATGTGTGAAACATGTAATTTATGCATTGAATACCGTAATAAGGAATTGAATATGTTCATTGAGTTCTTTGTTTATTAATGAGGCGCCGTTCCTTATATCTTCTCTTGGTACATTTTCGGCAAATTTCAGGGTCTTTAGTTTTTTATTTACCGAAGAAATCTTCATCCCATCAAACCCTGTTGGCCGCATCAAAGCTACGGCATGCATAAATCCCGAAAGCTCATCACAGGCAAAGAGATATCGTTCTAATTCGGTTTCAGGTTGCTTTCCGGTTCGTTCCGGTGCATGAGCTCTGATCGCATCCAGTATCCGTGATTCGTATCCTTTTTCAGGTAAGATTTCATTTACTGCTTTATGGGGATGCTCCTCCGGATATTGTTCCCAATCCAGGTCATGCAAAAGCCCGGCTGTCCACCATACGTCAACTTCGTCATCGTCCTTACCTAACTCTTGCGCATAGGCTTCCAATGCCTTGGCAACCATTTTACAATGGTGGATAAGTGCATCATTTTTGATATAGTGATGAAGTAGAATCAGGGAGTCTTCTCGGGTGGGAGTCATTATACAAATGGATTAATGGTTAAGCATTGTGAATGGAGTGCACTCACAATATATTGTAAACTTTTAAAGAACTCTTAAACGCTTATGCATGATCATTGAACCTTCGTTTGCACCAAAAGAATTTGGATGGATTGAAGTCGTGTGCGGAGGTATGTTTAGCGGAAAAACCGAAGAACTTATTCGACGCGCGAAACGGGCTCATATAGCTGGACAGAACGTGATGGTGGTGAAACCCGCTATTGATAAACGGTATAGCGAGCAGGCGGTAGTTTCTCACAATGAAAATGCCATTCCATCTATACTGGTCGATACAGCCGATCAAATTGTACTGCTAACAGGCAACGCAAAGGTGGTTTGCATAGATGAAGCCCAGTTTTTTGATGAACGTATTGTTGATGTCGCCAATGGACTTGCCAATGATGGTAAGCGTGTGATTGTAGCAGGTCTTGATATGGACTTTGAAGGTAAACCCTTTGGCCCCATGCCTTATTTGCTTGCAGTTGCAGAATATGTCACGAAACTGCATGCCGTCTGCTCAGAAAGCGGTGCCCTGGCTAATTATTCTCAACGCGTAGTTGAAAATGACTCTCAGGTACTTGTTGGGGAATATGATGCCTATGAACCTCGTGCCCGTCACTGTTTCAGGCCTCCGGTAGATCGCAGAAGAGGCCGGCCCATTAAACCTTTAATTATTGAGCAGCCACAGCAGGAGCCACAGTCAGAATCAGATCAACAACCTACGATTTTTAGTTAATGGATATTGTACGAGGATTAATTGGGATGGGTGCCATCATTGGGTTGGCATATTTATTCAGTAATGAAAGAAAAGCGGTTAAGTGGCGATTAGTATTTACCGGCTTGGGGGTACAATTTGTACTTGCTGTGTTCATACTCAAAGCTACCACCCTTTCTGAATGGTGGGCTCCACTGGGATGGCCCAAGCTATTGTTTGAACGGCTGGCTGGTTTTTTTGTGATCGTTCTGAATTTCACCACTGAAGGCGCTGGATTTATTTTTGGTCCGTTAGGTCGGGGACCCGGTTATGAAGATAGTCTCGGGGTGTTTTTTGCATTTCAGGTATTACCCACGATCATCTTTTTTGCCTCATTAACAGCAATTTTATACCACTATGGGATTTTGCAATTTGTGATTAAGTGGCTGGCAAAAGGTATTCAAAAACTTCTGGGTACTTCCGGAGCAGAAACACTATCTGTGGTTTCCAATATTTTTGTTGGTCAGACCGAGGCCCCTCTGGTTGTTAAACCATTCATCGAAAAGATGACGAAATCTGAACTTTTAGCCGTTATGACCGGTGGGATGGCAACGATAGCTGGTGGAGTAATGGCTGCATATGTAGCCATGCTCGGAGCCCCCTTTGCTGAGGCAAACGGAATGGAGATTTTAGCCGCTCAGCAGTTGTTTGCCGAACGGTTGCTTGGAGCAAGCTTAATGGCTGCACCCGCAGCCTTAGTGATTGCAAAGATCCTGCAACCTGAAACAGAAACACCGGTTACTTCCGGCAAGGCCGATATCGCTGTAGAAAAGGTAGACGCCAATGGAATAGACGCAGCCGCATCAGGTGCCGGTGTGGGTTTACAGCTTGCATTAAATGTTGGTGCAATGTTGCTTGCCTTCATTGCACTTATTGCCATGCTTAACTGGATATTGACACAAGTTGGGAGCCTGGTTGGGCTGGATACCCTGATTGGGCAGGATGTAACCATCGATTTTTTCCTGGGTTGGTTATTTGCACCTATTGCATGGGTGGTTGGTGTGCCATGGAGTGACGCTGTAAACATGGGCTCTCTCCTCGGTACGAAAGTGGTAATCAACGAATTTGTTGCTTACCTGAATTTGGCAGATATGGTTGGTGAAGAATCCATAAGTCCAAAAACAATAGCCATGGCTACCTTCGCGTTATGTGGTTTTGCTAATTTTTCTTCCATCGCCATACAAATTGGTGGAATCGGAGGTTTGGCACCATCAAAGAAATCAGAAATCGCTAAATTTGGGGTCAAAGCGGTATTTGCTGGCACACTGGCTAATTTAATGACAGCAACCATCGCTGGTATTCTCTTTTAATCATCATCAAGAATAATAAACAACATCTTATGAGACCATTAACACGCTTAATGTACATCTGTATTTTAGTTGTGTTTTACGCTACTTCTGTGGGACATGCGCAATCGAAAAATGACCTGACCGTTGTAGGAAAACTTGGAAAGCAAAAAGTCACCTATGCTGAGCTTAAAGAGAACGCTCGAAATGGGAGTTTCTCAACATCTCTTACCCTCGAAGAGTTGGAAGCATTTTTACCTAAATACCTGGACTACAAAGCCAAACTGTTGGCCGCAAAAGATGAGGGGTATTATGAAGATTCGGCGTTAGTTGCTGAGTACCAATTATATTCAAAGCAGGCATCGTATGCCTTTTGGATGGAAAAGCAAATCCGCCCTACCCTCTTTGATGATTACAAAGAAAAAGCCACAAAAGAGATTAAGAGTGCGCACATCCTTATTGCCGTTAGCGAAGACGCTTCTCCTGAGGATACCATTGCTGCCATAACCAAATTGAATGAAGCCCGCCAACGAATTCTTGACGGAATTCCGTTAATGGCCATAGAAAGTACCTATTCTACCATGCGAAACGGACGATCTATGGGAGGTGGTTTGCCCTGGATTAGCGTCGGAACAACAGTGAAAGACTTCGAAGACCAGGTGTATTCCTTATCAAAAGGAGAACTATCAAAACCGTTTCGTACCCAGTTCGGTTACCATATTGTTCAGGCTCAGGACATCAGGGAGCGAACGCCGGCTCGCATGATTTCCCATATCTTTATTCGTCCTCAGGCACAGGGCGAAACCACTCCTAAACAGTTCGTTGACAGTGCCTATTATGAGCTTAACCAAGGTGTAGGGTGGACAGAAGTATTGAACCGATACTCGCAAGATGATTTGTCAAAACCCAGGGACGGAGACATTGGATGGGTATCGTACGGTAAATCCTACCGCCCGGAGTTTATTGATAGTGTAATGAATTTAGATCCTTCCCTCCCTTACTCAGCCCCTGTACAAAGCCCGTACGGATATCACATTTTTCGTGTTGATTCGGTACAATCCTATGCCTCTGAAAAGGAGAAGGACGAAGCTCTGATGAAAGAATTGGAAAATCAGTCTTATTTCAGCAGAAACAACAGTATGGTTGTGAACTGGTTGAGAGACCATTACTCTGAAAGTCCGCAAGAAGACGTGTTGGAAGAGTATCAGGCCTACATAAAGAATGATGTAATGGACTCCACTCTTTATCCGGAGATAACGTTACCATCCGCCCTGGCCGGAAAAACCATCTATGCCATTGATGATGTTTCTTTTACTGTTGAAGATTACCATCAGTATTTACAACGCATCAAGACCAGAAGAACAGCCAGGCAGTACCAGGTAAACTGGATAGCTCAATACACCGAATATCTGATTGATGAACGTATTACAGAATGGACACTCCGTGATTATCCTGAGTTCATAAACCAGACGGAAACGTACAGGGACGGTTTGGTTGTATTTAAAATTAATGACGACAACGTCTGGAGTTCAGCTACGGTTGACACAGCGGCTCTATTACGCAAGTTTGAGTCTGATCGGGATCAATATCAGTTTAGTGAACGCTTTCACTATCATCTGCTCTCAGCCCGATATGACACAACGCTGCAAAAAGGCATTACCTTTGTGCTTGATGGAAATCCCGTTGATTCCGTGCGGGTATTCAACAACAAAATTGCCTTAGCTTCAGATTCAACCGGCGTGTTTAAAGGAGAACCCTTCAATAAATTAGAGTCGATGAATCCCGGTACGTTTTCTGAACCGTTCGAATACTCAGGAAGAACGTCTGTATTTTATCTCAATGCCATTTTGCCTTCCCGGCCTATGACCTTTGAGGAAGCATTCAATCGTATCCTGTCTGAATACCAGCCAGAGCGGGAAGAACGTTGGTTAAAAAACCTGAGAAAGCGATATAAGGTAAAGACTGATGTGAAAAAACTTCGTAAGGCATTTAAGACGGACGAACAGAATTCGTAATGAAGATATGCGGTCTGCTTTTGTTATCTGCCAGTATGATAGCAGGGTGTAACGCACCTTCGTCTGATACTGGGAAACGACTTGCAAAAGTAGGCAACCGCGTACTTACCCTGAATCAGGCTATAGAACAAATTTCTCCGGGGCTTTTAGCATCCGATTCTATTGCAGCTATTGAG
>JBCBST010000114.1:0-10382 GCA_039819115.1 Bacteroidota bacterium | reverse complement strand
TTGCCAATCCAGTCTAATCCATTTTCTCCAAACAAAGAGTAGGTCAAAATTGATGCAAAGAGAACTTGAAAAAGTTGGATAAACACCAAAAAGATTAGCAGGACAATCTTCATTTGTTACAACCTTAGTAATGTCACAATTGTGAAAAAGAAAAAAGAGATAAAGAAAACTCCAATACAAAATGCTTTTTCAAGTAAGCATTAATCCGTAACTGTGGTATTTGATCCCATTTGAGATGATTTTAGGAAGTACAATACCGTGAGTAGTATTGAAATTGGAAATACTACCCAGCTCATAACAAAGAAAAGATAAAACAGGCTCGTGCCGAGACCGATAATTGATACAACCGTTAAACTCAACCAAAAGAATAATCTATCGTTTTTGTAATCGTAGTTTTGATAAAAAAAGAACATCAGAAACACATAGGGGTAAGCCAAAAAGTAACCAAACCAAAACAATGGTGTTTCTAAGCCATTGAAATAGTCAAATCCAAATATGTGTATTAGGCCACTGATCATGATTAACGGAAACAGAATGGCTACTACTGTATTTTGAAACTTCTTGCTCATTTTCTACTGGTCTACTTTTACTTGTTCATCTTCTTTGTCGGCTAGCCTACGTAGCTGAAATTGACTTGTTGGCTCATGATAGTAAACTTGGTAGACTTGCCCATTATTCTGATCCGTAATATTAATTTCATAACCAGGGAACCCATCATGAGAACCACTGACATTTACCGTTGGTGCTCCTCCATCTTCTCCAGGAATTATGGATATTGTAAAATCATAGTCAATCGCCGGAGTTGGAATTCCTAATCCGTCAGTTATCGGGTTTTTACTTGAACCAACAATTCTCAATACTGCGTTGTCTCCACCATTTGCGTAACTTCTAGAAACGCTTGCTGAGAACCCTCCCTCTGCCCCTTCTGGCGCTTTTCCCATTAAGGGAGCTCCAGTAGGCGGTAATCCCACTGTAGTTGCAGTTAATCCGGTTCGACCACCATCATTGCTCGTTAAAGGATTAGAAGACACATTCGGATTTGTTTCTACACCAACACTATGTGATGTTCGATACGATGCATCAGTCGCAGTACTTCTTGACCTATTATCCCCATGAAAGCCTAATGCACGTTTCTGAGGTATATAAGTCCTTACCGTTATAAGAAATGGGTCTTTTGGAGCACGTCCATCTGGATCAACCAATCTTACTGGGTTGTTCAGGGTATATACATACGGACTTACATTTGGAAACTTAGCTGCATATGGGTCTTGCTGTAGAAACCGGCTGGACACCTCTGGTTCCAATGTCGCTTCCGAGTACGTCGTATCAAATACCACAAAGTCTGTAATCTGGTTGTTGCGGATATCCAGAATAACCGAACCTATCCGTACCAGACTATCATTGGTAAAAAACTCAGGATATTTCCCTTTGCTCAAAGTGAGGGTTTCCATTTCCACCCCGAGAGATTTATATGGGTTTTGAGCTTGCAGGCTCAAACTCCCAACAAAGCAAATCGAGAAGGCTACGTATAGTATTCTGCGGTTCATGGTTGGTTATCTATTAGTCTTGGTACGTTCGGGTTTGATGGTCGCGTTATTCTTTTTCTGCTCAGCTTGGTACTCATCCAGTGAATTTAGCCAGTTGGTATACGCATCTGCCGGGATGCTCTTATAGCCGGTGTTGTCAATCAGTTGATACATGCGTTCTCTCATTACCAGTACGGATCGGGCATAAGGATCAGCTAGATATTCGTCGTTGGTTGGGTTTCCCATCTGACCTGCTATATGCTTAACCAGTTCCGTATAATAATTAGCCTTGGTGAGAATACCACCAATGTTTTCTGGATGATGTTCTAAGGCTTTGTCAATGGCTTGTATTACAAATTCATCGTAGCCGTATTTGTAGCCAAATCCTAAAGCCAGGTCGACCAGCTTACTGGCAATGGTTTCCTGTACACTCAAGGTATCCATATAAAGACCATTTTGAATGGTTTCGGTGGAAACATAACCGGATGCCATCATCCAATTTTCGGACACCAGGTTCCCGTTCGTGAGTTCCAGGTTATACCATTCATTTTGCTCATCTTTAAACTTCACGTACGAATGATTAGGCGAGAACGAGAGCCAGGCTTTGCCACCTAGTTCTTCAACCAACAATAAATACAATTGAGGCATGGAATAACACTGCCCACTTCCGGTTGCCAGTATCTTGGACACAAAAACATTGGCAAGATTATCCCGTCCCCAAAAGTCGTTAAAGTCGTATTCAATCGGGTAATGAATAATAGCTTCTTCCAATCCGGCCTGTTCGATCTCAAGCGTATCGGAAAACAGTTTATGAACAGCCAATAACGGCGTGACCGGGTTATCACGATCCCACCCCTGCTGATCAATGTAATCGGACGTGAGTTGTGCAAGGTCTTTAATACGTTGATCGAACTCCTCAAACGAGCCTTGGTTATTGAAATAAGCATTTTCAACAGTAAAGATGGCTTTCTTTAGATCGAGCGGAGTCTCACCATCAAGCATCGATCGAAGTTCTTCGTAAGCTTGACGATAGGCATTTACTCCCGCTAAATGATCTTTAGAAGAAAAGCGGTAAGAGATAGTGCGTTCATAGTTTAATTCTCTGAACATGGCATCCAGCTGTGCTTTCTGTAGAGCAATATAAGCCTGATCGTTTTGCCAAACGGCGAGTGGATTGGTGGAGCGCATTCCTTGATGTAAAAAAGGAGAGGGCATACCCTGAACACCCGGCATTCTTTGAAAACCAATAATGGGAACCTGACCGAAGGTAGCAGGTTTGGGTGTTTCAATTTTAGGAATTTCAATACCGCCCTGTTGAGCGTTACTGTATAAAGAAAATAAAAGCAGCTTAACTAGAATAAGTATCCGGATGATATATCGGGTACTCATGATCATACCAAAGTTACCCCTGACTTCAAGTGTGCAATGTTTCTTGACGGGTATAGAATAGCCATGCTTTCCGGTTTCATAGTGATATGATTCTAAAAAACATGATCGGTATAGGCGTAAAAAAAGATGAGAACAATTCATGTTGACCGAGTTATACGTTCAACTACAACTAACTAAAAAAGAGTGATAGGGTGTTACAACAAAACCGCCATAAATAACAAAAGTACGTGTTCATTTCCGCCATTTTTTTGTTGAACTATAACAAAACCGCCATTAAGGGTTTTGGAGTTTGCACACTGGTATTGGAAAATTTTGGTTCTGTTAGCGGCTTAAAAGAGCAAAGACAAAAGTGCTTTTTACTCTCTTTTTTATTCTACTCGCTATTTAACCTGTTCAATGATGGGAAAGAAACAACGCGCGAATCCCTTTCCAAAATCCTTTGGCGCGGTCAAAAGAGTGACCATCCTCAAATGGCTGGACGTGGAGTGTTCCCCGGTAGAAGAAATACAGGCTAATAGCCATGATGATATGGGCTATATCCAGGTGATTAAACCATACACTTATCCCTATACCGCTCGTATAGAAAAAAGCGGCAAGTGTGGCAAAAAGGACGGAAAGGCAGATGATGCGACTACCCCGGCTGCGGGTTTTCATAAAGATGTAGAAATGAATCGGAAGCACAATCAACCCAAGGCCGTATGCGGAGTGTACCTGAATAAAGAAAAAATTCAATGTGCTAAACGTTATAGCAGCAAAAACCAGTAACTCAATACCATTGGCAATTTCCAGGAAGCGAGCCAGTTTTTTATTTAATAACGGTTTGGCATATATGATCGTAGCCCGTTCTATCGACGAAACCGCCAGCATGCTGATTAACCAGCCAGGAAGTTTCCAAGCCAACCCCACTTGTGCCTGAAAGGCATGCCCCAGCAATCCTCCCAAAAAAGTAGCCACAGCCATAATGAGAAAGTACCATCGCATGTATTGATGAACCTTTCCCGGAAAGGCTCTTTTACGAAGCTGAACATAAGCATAGAGGCACACCGCCGTAATCAATAAATCGGTGAGCGTAACCACCGGTTCCATAATGGTAACCCCAAAAAAATCGATGGAAGGTTGTCCGCTGGGCGATGGTGTCATCTGAACTTAGTTCAAGGTTACAATGGTGCATCCGGCTCCGCCAACATCTTCGTTGGCCAGTTCAAATTTCTTTATGTCGGTACGTTCGTGCAAATAGCTGTGTACCTGGTCTTTTAAAATACCACTTCCTTTTCCATGAATAATCTCAACCGATGCAAGACCACTGAAAATGGCGGTATCCAGGTATTGTGTCACGTTTTTAAGTGCGGCATCAGCCCGTTGGCCGCGGATATCAAGGGTGGGGGATATCCCTCCTGAATTCAGGGTGGACTCGCCAATCAAAACAGAACTTCGGGCTTTCTTTTGCTGATGCTGTTTGGGGCGTTCTACCTTTACCAGATTCCGGTACTTGGTCTTTAACCGCAGCCCATCGGCTTGAACCACGGCGTTATTCCCTTTACGCTCAACCAGTTCTCCCGAGGTATGCCCGTTTTTGAAACGGACAAAATCACCAATCTGTGGGGGTTCGGATGAAACCCGTTCCACAGCCTCCTTACGCTCTTCGATCTGTTCGATAGCCTCGTCGATGTGTCCTCTGTCTTCCTCAATTTCGGACCGTATTTCTTTGATCTGAGCTTTATCTGCTTTTTGTTGTTCCACGATCCGTTGGACGGCACGTTCTACCTTTTGATTTGCAGAGTCCATGATGGATTTGGCCTCTTTCAATGCTTTTTCACGGATCTTCTCTTTCTCCCGATCGATCGAAGCCAGTTTATTCTGGTACCGATTGCGCTCCGCTTTCGTTTTAGAAACCAGATCGTTGTATTGAGTGCGTAACTCTTCGGCCTGTTGGGATTTTACCTCCAGTTCAGAGATCAGGGATTCCATATTCCGTTTGGATTCACCCAGTAGTGTTCGCGACCGATTGAGAATCTCATCGGGAATGTTCATTCGTTGGGCAATTTCAAAGGCATAGCTACTTCCAGGAATTCCTTTCTTAAATCGATACGTAGGTGAGAGTGACACCTGGTCAAACTCCATCGATCCGTTCACAGCGTATGGGTGATCATGAGCAAACACTTTTAATGAGCCGTGATGGGTGGTTACCATAACCGTGCACTCCCGGTCAATCAGCCATTCGATAAAGGCCTGAAACAGCGCTCCGCCTTCTTCGGGATCGGTTCCGGCTGCAGCTTCATCAATCAGAACCAGAGACCCTTCCCTGGAAGCTTCCGCACTTTCCCTCATCCACTGTAACCGGGAAGAAAAGGTACTCAGGTCATTTTCTATGGATTGATCATCCCCTAAATCCACAAATAACCCCGGGAAAATGGGGATTTCGGAGGTGGGGTCGGCCGGAATAGCGTACCCGGCCTGCATCATCAGCGCACACAAACCTACCGTTTTCATAGCCACCGATTTGCCGCCCGCATTGGGTCCGGTAATCATTAAACACCGCTCGTTAGGTAGCATTTCCAGGAAAAGAGGTACGATCTCGGCACGTTGGGCAACAGGAAGCTCCAGGTTTTTAAGCATCAGGTTAGGGTTGAACGCCTTTTTTAGTTTCAGGCGTCCATCTTCCGAGATGATGGGGATTTCTGCGTTAAGCTGAACGGATACTTTGGCTTTGGCAGCTATTACGTCAAGCTCAGTGAGGGAATCTGAATTCTGGAGTAAAAACTCTGCATTTTGGCGGATGTGATTGGTCAATTCTCTCAGAATGCGTTCGATTTCAATCTGTTCTTCGGCCTGTAGCTGTCGTATCTCATTATTCAGATGCAGAGATTCTGCCGGTTCCATATAAACCGTTTGGCCCGTAGAAGAAACATCATGTATAAAACCGTGGAACTGTCGCTTATATTCCGCCAATACAGGAATCACCATACGTCCGTTGCGGATGGTGGCACCCTCATCCCCAATCATTCCATCTTTTGTAGCTTGTCGCATCAGGCGGTTTACCGTAGAGCGCAACTCATTCTTTCTTGAGTTCAGACGCTTACGTATGGATTTCAATTCTGGACTAGCATCATCCCGGAGTTCACCGGTCTCCGTTATCTTGCCTTTAATGTACGATTCCAGCTCCTTGAGGGGTACAATGGCTTCCGAAATAGCAAAAAGCTGTGGATGCAGTTCAGGATCTTTTTTTAGCTGCTGTTTCACCAATCTCGACATCGCGCAGACTTTGAGTACCTCAGAAAAGGCATACAATGGAATAAGGGTGCCTTCCACCCTCGATTGCTGAATGTGGGGGCGAATATCCGGGAAATCGTTTAATGCAAACGAGTCGCTGCCGGAAAGCAGCGTGATCATCTCCTGGGTTTGATTGAGTAGTTGCCGTACCCGGTTTGGGAACGACAGAGGAAGCAATTCCAGAATACGTTCGTGAGATTGCACCGATTGTGTGGCACGCAACGTGGTTTCCCGTACGTGTTCAAATCCAAGTTTTTCCAGCAATGAGTTGGGGTAAAGGATCATCGAAATTGATTGGAATTTGCCTTAGGTTCAGCCAACGTAAGATAACTCGAAAACAGTCCGTCATGAAACTTCCTATTTACCAGGCCGATGCCTTTACCAGTAGCGTATTTGGAGGGAACCCGGCAGCCGTCATGCCGCTGGAATCCTGGTTAGATGATCAAACCATGCAGTGCATCGCCATGAATAATAACCTGTCGGAAACAGCTTTTTTTGTGAAAGAAGAAGACGGGTATCATTTGCGATGGTTCACTCCATCGGTAGAAGTGGATTTATGCGGGCACGCTACCCTGGCCACTTCCCACGTGTTGTTTGAGCATTTGGGGTTTCAGGGAGATGAGATCACTTTTCACACAAAGAGCGGTAAACTGGTAGTAAAAAAAGCAGGGGATTTTCTGGAGATGGACTTCCCGGCTTATGCCCTGGAAAAAGTATTTGCGCCTTCGGTTTTATTTCAGGCTCTTGGAGTAACCGATGGGGAAGTATATAAAACAGACGATTACCTGGTCGTGCTTGAGACCGAAGAACAAGTGGCAAATTTAACCCCCGATTTCCGCATGCTTATGGAAGTGGATGCCCGGGGTATCATTGTGACTGCTCCGGGGCGTGAAGTGGATTTTGTATCCCGTTTCTTTGCTCCTCAGTCGGGAATTGATGAAGACCCGGTTACGGGATCGGCACACTGTGCACTAACACCCTACTGGGCCGGTGTGTTGGGGAAACAAGAGCTTTCTGCCCGCCAGATATCTTCCAGAGGCGGTGTGTTAACCTGTACCCTGAACGGTGACCGGGTAACGCTGAAAGGAGAAGCCATAACCTTTTTAGTTGGAGAAATAACGCTATAATGGATTTTTTCAGCCTGCTCGGTATAGGACTTCTGGCCGGAATAGTGGCAGGACTATTGGGGGTAGGAGGGGGTATTATTTTTACCCCGGTCCTGTTTGTGCTGTTTGATGAAGCCGGAGTGGAGAACCCGGTTATCTGGACAATAGGTTCCGGCTTATTCTGCACCTTTGTTGCTACCACAGGCAGTACGATTCGACAGTATGTTCAAAACAATATGTTTTGGAGTGAAGGAATAAAACTGGGAGTTCTGGGTAGTATAGGAGTCTTCCTGGGAAAGCTGATTGTAACGTCTCCTTATTATAACCGGGTGTCTTTTGTATTGTTCTTTACGGCTATGCTGGTGTATGTATCCTTCATGATGATTCGCAGAGGGAGAGACGTTCATGATGAATATGAGCGTGATTTCGGAGTCTTAGGATGGCTTGGTGCTTTTTTCACCGGTGGTGCCGGTGGATTTGTAGCTGCTTTAGCAGGTGTTGGAGGGGGAGGTATTATGGTGCCGATCATGAATACTCTTTATAAACAGCCCTTTCGTAAAGCGGTGAGCATCTCTCAATTAGGTATGACCATCATGGTGGCCACGGGCTGGATTCAACTGGCATTGCTGGAAAACCCGACTACCGCCATATCGCCGGTAACACTGGGATATGTGGATTTTGGAGCTGCTTTTCCACTTTCTCTTGGAGGGCTGATCGGAGGCTTCGGCGGAGCACTGCTGAATCATCAAATCCCGAGAAGATATCTTCAAATCGGGTTTGCATTGCTTACGTTAGCGGTGGCAACGAAGCTATTGACAGGAATTTTATAACGGTATGCATATGGATTATAAAAAAAGGATAGGGCAATTCATTACCACTGAGATGGAGCGTACATCCAGTATAAAAGCTCAGGAAAGATATCTGGACAATCATAGAGAACGATTTGATTACACATTGAAGCTGTGCCTGGAAATGAAACCATCCCAGGAGTCAAGAATTCTGGACATTGGAAGAAGTGCGTTCTCGAACATGCTGGCAAAGCATTATACCAGTGTTACCACGCTTGGATTTCCATTAATTGAAGATCAGGGAGGGCATAGGGAGAACGATGCCTTCCAGGGTATAGGCCATATTGTGTTTGATTTAAACGATTCAAAATATGTGGATAAATGGCCGGCACCTTCAGAGAAATTTGACTTAATTATCTATGCTGAAACGATCGAGCATATTCATACCTCTCCTGAGTTTAGTTTGTTGATGCTGAGAAGTTTGCTGAAAGAGGATGGGTTACTCCTTATTTCTACTCCCAATGCGGCATCGGCTCACAAACGAATCCGATTGTTATTGGGTCAAAACCCATATGAACGTATACGATTCATTGCAGAGAATCCCGGCCATTTTCGTGAGTATACGATGAAAGAACTCATTCAAATGTGCACCAGTTGTAACCTCACCGTTCATAAAGCCAGGTATAAAAAACTATCCCGACTCAATCCGTTTGGATCTTTCCGTGCTTTAAAGTTTTTACCGATCAAACCTTTCGAGTACGTTACTCCATTCAAAGATGCCTTGTTTATCATTGCTCAAAAGAAATCATAACCCGGATAAGTACCGACGCGAGATAGTGCAAAAATCCGCAAAAAATGTGCGCCTGCCTCTCAAAAGCAGTACCATCGGCTGTTTATCACTCGTTTCTGAAATCTATGACCTTCTCCACCATCGATACTATTGTATTTATCACTTACGGCGTTATGATTGTCGGTTTGGGGTGGTGGGTATCGCGGGAGAAAAAAGGACACGAAAAGAATGCCTCTGATTACTTTCTCGCTGGAAATGCATTACCCTGGTGGGCTATTGGGGCATCTTTAATTGCCTCTAACATCTCGGCCGAGCAGTTCATTGGAATGTCGGGTTCGGGGTATGCCCTGGGGCTCGGTATTGCAACGTATGAGTGGATGGCTGCCCTCACTCTCATTGTGGTCGCCAAGTTCTTTCTCCCCATTTTTATCGAGAAGCAGATTTTCACGTTACCTCAATTCCTTGAAATTCGCTACGACAGTCGTATCCGCACCATACTTGCTGTATTCTGGATTATGCTCTACACCTTCGTGAATCTGACTACAGTACTGTACCTTTCTGCTCTGGCGCTTTCAGTTGTGTTAGGAATTAGCATTTTGCAGGCCACAATCGGACTTGCGGCGGTTGCCGTTGCGTATTCGTTGTATGGGGGCTTAAAAGCGGTAGCATGGACTGATGTGGTACAGGTTGTGTTCCTCATATTCGGAGGATTAATTACGACCTATCTTGCCCTGAATGCTGTTTCAGGAGGCTCGGGTGTTTTCCAGGGGCTGCAGCGCCTGGTTGTGGAGGCACCGGATAAATTTGATATGATTCTGAGCAAAGACCACCCTTTTTATTCCGATTTACCGGGAATCAGCGTATTGGTTGGAGGGATGTGGATTGCCAATATCAGTTACTGGGGATGTAATCAATACATCATACAGCGGGCACTGGCAGCAAAAAGTCTGGCAGAAGCTCAAAAGGGGTTGGTATTTGCAGGGTACCTGAAACTGATTCTTCCTCTGGTGGTAGTTATTCCGGGAATTGCAGCCTTTGTGCTGGAAGCTGATATCGCACGATACGACGAGGCCTATCCCTGGTTGCTTGGTAATCTGGTGCCTACAGGGGTGAAAGGGCTGGCCTTTGCCGCCTTAATTGCGGCTGCCTTGTCTTCGTTGAGCTCCATGATGAACAGTACAGCCACGATCTTCACTATGGATATTTATAAACCGTTTCTTGCTAAAGAAGCATCCGAAAAGAAGCTGGTAACTGTAGGCAGACTGGTAGGGCTTACCTGTATGATTATGGCCGTGCTTGTAGCCCAGCCTTTGCTTGGAAGCGAGGATCAAATCTTTCAATTCATCCAGAAATATACCGGTTATGTGAGTCCCGGAATTGTGGTGCTGTTTTTGTTCGGGTTATTTTGGAAGCGAACCACCGCAACAGCGGCGTTATGGACAGCTATTGCATCGGTTCCGTTTAGCATAGCCGTTGATTTGATGGTTCCTGGTATGCCTTTTCTTGATCAAAT
>JBCBST010000113.1:0-10408 GCA_039819115.1 Bacteroidota bacterium | reverse complement strand
TACCGCCATAAACTTGCGCTTATCTTTTTGTGCATCCCAACCCAACACGCCCCGAACTGCATAAGCTGCTGCCAAAGGAGCTGTTATCGCAGAGGTAAGACCTGCTGCGCATAACCCTAACCCCAGAAAGGTGGGGGCAAAACTACCCAGAACGGGCTCCAGTTGTGATGCCATATCGGCTGCTGACGCGATGTTCATATCACTACCAAAAAAAGCAGCCGCACTGGTTATTACGACACCCATTGATATCACACCACCCAGGAGTATTGCCGTTACATTCTCTTTACGCAGGGCAGAGAGCTGGCCTGGTTCGTGATATCGTTGTTGTACGGCGGTTGCGTGCAGAAACAGGTTGTACGGTACTACAGTAGTACCAACCAGGGCAAGGGCAGTGAGCATGGAAGAAGGGCTCAGGGTCGGGATCAGCAAACCCTGCAATACCCTTTGGATATCGGGTTTTACCAGAATGGCCATACCCACAAACACCAGGCTCATAACACCTACTGCCCCGATTAAAACACGCTCCAGGGTTTTGTAAGAACCCACAAACAGGATCATTCCGGCTAGCGAACCTATACCTATTGCCCATCCATTGACCGTACCCGAAAACGAAAACCCAAACAATTCGTTAAGCCCAAGCACGGCACCACTGATATTACCGGCTTCGTAGGCCGCATTACCCATTCCGATAGCACTAAGAACCAGCAGAATAGCGGCCCATTTAAGCGGGGGATACGAAATCCCTTCCCGTATCGCTTCTCCAAAACCGGATTGGGTAATTAAACCCAGTCGCGCCGACATTTCCTGCAAAAACACGGTGGCCAAAACAGAAAATAAAAGCGCCCAAAGTAGCGTGTATCCGTAATTGGCACCGGCAAGGGTGCACACGGTAATGGTACCCGGTCCAATGAATGCTGCCGTTACCAACGTGCTGGGACCAAAATAGCTTTTTAACCATGAGAAAGGCATAGATATAAGATTCTCCGAAATAAGGAAAAATGAAAGGGTGTTTAAAGAGTCTCTATATCGATGAAGCTGTTCTTCAGGAACAGGCTCACCTTATGCCGGATTGGACGACTTCATCAAACATTCACATCGCTCCCTTAACTATGTAGCGCCTTCGGGATTGCCCCGTCGGGATGGTTAACAAATCGGGATTGTTATGAAAAATCGCTGGCTTATTGCGACTTCAGCCGTAGGCGTTCACATCTCAATCGGTTCTGTATATGCCTACAGCGCCTGGAAGATGCCACTTGAAAACACGTTTGGCTGGTCGGCCACCAATACCTCGATGGCGTTTAGTATTGCCATTTTCTTTCTGGGATTGTCCGCTGCCGTTCTTGGCCGGTTCATTGAACGACATGGACCATCAAAAGGCGGGCTACTATCAGCTGCGTTTTTTACCACGGGATTATTTGGTTCCGCATTAGCCTGTTACCTCGAAAGCATTTGGTTGTTTTACCTGTTCTTCGGCGTTGTTAGCGGAGTCGGACTCGGTTTGGGATATATTTCTCCTGTATCCACGCTTGTAAAATGGTTTCCCGACCGGCGAGGTTTAGCTACCGGGCTGGCTATTATGGGGTTTGGTTTTGGAGGATTGGTTTGCGCTCACCTCATTGACGTATTTAATCCAGCCCAGGCTGAGCTTGTACTTCCGAAAGAAGTAACAGCCAAAGAATACACCGATTTGCAGGCCACCAATCCGCAGGAAGCAGCGCGAATAATAGCTGGTGTTCCCGGTCTTGCAGAGTATAAAACAACCGAAAACCAGCTCATGGACCTTCAACGACGGGGTGAAGAGCGTACAGCGGCTTATGAACAACTGGAGGAAGTAAATGCCCCGTACCGTACCGTCGTGTTTTACCAGAAGTCATCTATCGTTACAGCATTTGTAGCCTTAGGCATTATCTATTTACTGGTGATGCTGCCCAGTGCCTTATATATCGCTCCTCCACCCGCTGATTATGCCGAACAATTCTCGGGGCAGAGTACGGGCTCTTCCAAACGAAAAGTGATTAATGTACCCGATGTAACGGCGTTAGCCGCTCTTAAAACTCCGGGTTTTTATGGTTTGTGGATTATGCTCTTTATCAATGTTTCCTGTGGTATTGCTGTAATTGCCACTGCCAAAAAGATGGGGTATGAGATGGTCCGGCTTTCGGTGGAAATGTCGAGCTTACTGGTGATGGGCATCTCCTTATTCAACGGTTTCGGACGCATTCTCTGGGCCTCTTTTTCGGATTATATCGGTCGCAGTAATACGTATGTCGCTTTTTTCGTCATCCAGATGATTGCCTTTCCCTTACTGGCAAACCTGACTACGGCCCCCATTTTATTTATGATTGTGACGTTCGTGATTTTAACCTGTTATGGTGGTGGATTTGCCAGTATCCCGGCGTATATCAGCGACTTGTTCGGGTTAAAAGAAATGCCCACGATCCATGGTTTCATTTTAACTGCCTGGTCCCTGGCAGGTATTGTCGGGCCGTTATTGAATGCTTATGTCTATGAGCAAACACAAAGCTACCAGCAAAGTTTATATGTATTCGGAGGAGCGTTTGTGATTGCCTTAGTGGTATCCCTGCTCATGAAGTTTGAAGTACGCCGGGTGCGAAAGCTGGCTATCGATTAAATGATTTCTCTGTTAACTCTTTACGTCTAACTTAACCTACTTCATATACTCTTCATACTTTTTCCTTTACACTATAGGAATACTAATCCCTTCTCGTATGAAATTCTCATTCTGTGTTCTATTGCCCGTTCTTATCCTGTTTTCTCTGTCCTGCTCTAACCAGAGCTCAAACCCGGAAGATCAGGAATGGGGCAGTCTCTCCGTAGAACTTAGTGATACCACTCCGCTCAAAGCGCTACAGGATAGTGCGCTTACATTTGACGATGCCTCAGAAATTGTGATTACCATCACTCATCAGTCCGGAGAACCTACCACATTCAATTCCCGGCGTATCAGTTTTTTAAAACTAGGCGAAGAATATATGAGTGAGCAGATACAGCTCCCCGTGGGTGATTATAAACTGGACGAATTTTACCTCATTGACGAAGAATCCAATGTGCTGTTTGCTTCTCCAAAAGCCGGATCAGAGTTATCCCAACATGTAGAACACCCCCTTTCTCTGGACTTCAGCATATCTGCAAATCAAACCACAAGTGTCAATATCCAGGTCATATCAACCCGGTTTTTTGATGCCGAAGATTTTGGAATTAGCAGTTTTACCTTTACAGAGGTAACCTTATTCAACTTCTTATTAAGCGTTACCGATGCCCTGAATAACTCTGTTCATGCCGATCTTGTGATTTCCAATCCATCCGGTGACTATACCTATCGCACCACCGTTGAGGATGAAGTAGCCAGGATCACGGTTAGAGATGAATATGATAGCCTGCGTGTTACGTTAAGCTCTGATCAGCCCTTGCCTATTTCCCACGACTACCTGTATGCAACCTCCGACTTAAAAATGTATACCAATACGCCACTTAAGATTGCTATTGAACCAGTACAGGGAGACGTTTTCATTCAACCTGCGCCCCAAACCGGTAAAGATGCTGAACTTATCAGCAGCAGCCGTTATGAAAACTCCAATTATGGCACGGTCCCTAATATGAGGGCAGAATCAAGTACAGCTGGTGGCATTCCCTTTATCACAAGAACCCTATTTGATGTGGACTTTCCACCAAACCAGTGCCAATCTGCACCAGACAGCGTTTTTCTTTACTTACAATCGCGTAATGAGCCGACCGTAGGTATTGCGCACCGCACTTCATCGGGACCAAATAACGCTAAGTTCTTTATCATAAGCGAACCCTGGGATGAACACACCGTAACCTGGAACAGTCAACCCGATACGCTTACTAGTGTGTATGGAGGGATACCGACAAGTATATCGGGTACTCAGAATTACAAAATCGATTTCACAGAGGCATTTAATAACCGTTTCTTTGAATCAAACCCAACCGACCGATACGGATTCCTGATGAAGTTAGAGAATGAGGATGGCTTCCGAAGGCTAACCTTCCACAGCAGTGACTCTGATGAACCATCTAAAAGACCTGCGTGGGTTCTGTTTGGAGGAGACTGTTAGCAGAATATCTTCAATCAGCTTTTATGTTTCGTTGAATCAAACCCTCGGGTGCCTTATCTTCTTGAAATTTGAATCAAGTTTAGCGGCAATCTTAGCACTTTTGAACCATCTGCACGCCCCGACCACATCCTCCACTAAACCTATCGGAGGATGATGTATCATTTTTTGATCCCCTTTTTTTCTTTAATCCGACACGAGTTTCGTAGTCGGATTTTTTTTGACCCCCAACTTCCCAAATCAACCCATACGTATGTCTCTACAACCTCGTAATAAAGCCATTCTTGCCCTTAGCGACGGCACCGTTGTCCATGGATGGGCTATCGGGCATCAAGGCATAACCGGAGGTGAGTTGTGTTTTAACACCAGCATGACCGGTTACCAGGAAATTTTCACCGATCCGAGTTATTTCGGACAGTTGATGATGATGACCTACCCCCATATCGGCAATTACGGTACCATGGCCAGAGATGATGAACACCGACGAGTTACCGTAGCCGGCGTGATTGTCCGTGCCTTCTCCTGGGAGTACAGCAACGAAATGGCCGATGGCAGTCTCCACGAGTACCTGGACGATAACGAGATCGTGGGTATTTCCGGAGTAGATACCCGTGCTTTAGTACGCCATATCAGGGAAAAAGGGGTGATGAATGCCGTCATTTCTTCTACCGAACTGGATGAGAAAAAACTGGTTGATATGGCCCGTAACTGGGAAGACATGAAAGGATTGGAACTGGCCACTAAAGTGACCCGGAACGAAGCCCAAACCTATCATCCTGAAGGAGAAACTACATTTAAGGTAGCGGCCTTTGACTATGGTATTAAACAGAACATCATCAACAGCCTGGTTGCACGCGGCTGTTCGTTGCGCGTATTCCCAGCACGCGTTTCTCTGGATGAAGTAAAAGCATGGGATGCCGATGGGTTCTTTTTCTCGAACGGACCCGGCGACCCCAATCCAACCGGAACATACGCGCTGGAGATTGTCGAATACGCCAAATCAACCGGTAAACCTCTGTTCGGAATTTGTTTAGGTCACCAGTTAATGGCCATGAGCGAAGGAATAGAAGTTGGCAAAATGTTTGTGGGACACCGGGGAGCCAACCATCCCGTAAAAAATCTGGAAACCGGACTGGTTGAAATATCCACTCAGAACCACGGTTTCGCCGTAATCGAAGACAGCGTAAAGGAGGAAGTGGCCACCATCACCCACCTCAATCTTAATGACAATACGGTTGAAGGACTTCGGTTCAGGAATTTCCCGGGCTTCTCGGTTCAATATCACCCCGAAGCCTCTCCCGGCCCCCATGACTCGGCCTATTTATTTGATCAGTTTATTGAAATGATGAACGAGCAGAAGAAAACCGCTTGAAACCCAATACCGTCAACCCGAACCTCGTCTGCGAATCCTCAACCAGGGCGGGCCTGCCCGCCCGATGTACAGACTACGTTCATATGACGCTCGCACCATTACTCCACCCAACAAGACCTTAACCTACTTAGTACACGTACATGCCACGACGCAACGACATCAGCAAAATTCTCATCATCGGTTCCGGCCCCATTGTTATTGGCCAGGCGTGCGAATTTGATTATTCTGGCTCCCAGGCCTGCCGCTCTCTGAAAGAGGAAGGGTACGAAATCGTACTTATCAATTCGAATCCCGCCACCATTATGACGGATCCGATCATGGCCGACGCGATCTATATGCTTCCCATGACCACGGCTTCGATACGGGAAATTGTGGAAAAGGAAAAACCAGATGCTGTACTGCCAACGATGGGCGGGCAAACCGGGCTGAATTTATGCCGGGACCTGGAAAAACAAGGATACTGGGACGAGAAAGAAATGAAGATTATCGGTGTGGATATTGATGCCGTGGAATTAACCGAAGATCGTCAGTTATTCCGCGACCGGATGGAGGAAATCGGAATTGAGCAGTGTCGCAGTCGCCAGGCAGAATCCTTGTTAGATGCCAAAGAAATCAAGGAAGAACTGGGCGGACTTCCTATTGTGATCCGGCCTTCATTTACCATGGGTGGCGCCGGTGGTGGTATAGTTTGGGAAGAAGAAGACTTCGATAAAATGGTACTTCGCGGGCTGGAAATGAGTCCTGTACATTCAGTGCTGATTGAAGAGTCCATTTTTGGATGGAAAGAATACGAACTGGAACTGCTCCGCGATGCCAACGATAACGTAGTGATCATCTGCGGTATCGAGAATATGGATCCAATGGGTGTGCATACCGGCGATTCGGTAACCGTTGCTCCAACCCAGACCTTAACCGACAAACAATACCAGATTTTGCGGGATGCAGCCATTAAGATGATGCGTTCCATCGGAACGTTTGCTGGTGGCTGTAATGTGCAGTTTGCCGTTGAACCGGGCAGTGATCGCTTTGTAGCCATTGAAATCAATCCTCGTGTGAGCCGCTCTTCGGCCCTGGCTTCTAAAGCAACCGGATATCCCATTGCCAAAGTAGCTACCAAGCTTGCCGTGGGGTATACCCTGGATGAATTGAAAAACCAGATCACCGGAACCACTTCGGCCTGTTTCGAGCCCAGCATTGATTATGTAGTCTGTAAAGTGCCCCGCTTCAACTTCGACAAGTTCCCCGGTGCCGATGAAGAACTCTCCACCCAGATGAAAGCTGTGGGCGAGGTAATGAGCATTGGCCGGAATTTCCCGGAAGCTCTGAACAAAGCCTGGCAGAGTATGGAGATAGGGCGGGCCGGTCTGGGAGCCGATGGCTACGAAGAGATTAATCGTAAAGAAGTAAGCGAACGCCTCATGAAGCCCTACTGGGATCGCTCCCTCCAGGTTCGAAATGCGTTTAAACTGGGAGCTTCGGTAGAGGAAATTGCCGATATCACCAAAATCGACCCTTGGTTCCTCCAACAAATACGGTATATGGTTTCCCTGGAAAACCGAACCGAGGGTCAGTCACTGCAGGAAATCACCAAGGATGAGTTTTTTGAGCTAAAACAGGCTGGGTTTTCCGATGCACAAATCGCCTGGTTAACCAGTAAAGGCGGAACTTCTGTAACGGATGATGATGTCCGCGCCCGCCGTCTGGAACTGGGATTGAAGCCCGTGTTCAAAGTAGTAGATACCTGTGCAGCCGAGTTCCCCGCACAAACGCCGTACTACTACTCCAGTTACGAGGGGGAAAATGAGAGTGTAGTTACCGACCGTAAGAAAGTGATTATCCTGGGAAGTGGTCCCAACCGGATCGGGCAGGGTATAGAATTCGATTATTCCTGCGTACATGCGGTATTAGCGGCTAAGGAAGTGGGCTACGAAGCCATTATGATTAACTGTAACCCCGAAACCGTCTCCACCGACTTCGACATTGCCGATAAGCTGTATTTTGAACCCGTGTATTGGGAGCGGGTTTTGGATATTATTGACCATGAACAGCCGGAAGGGGTCATCATACAAGTAGGCGGACAAACGGCATTGAAGCTCGGAAAGCGCCTGGTTAAAGCCGGCATCAACATATTCGGAACCGATTTTGCCAACATTAACCTGGCCGAAGACCGGGGAGAATTCTCCGACTTGCTCATTGCAAACGACATCCCCTTTCCTCAATACGGAACAGCTACCGATGTGGACGGCGCTCTGGAGATTGCCGATCGGATCGGATATCCCGTGCTGATTCGCCCAAGCTATGTACTGGGCGGGCAGGGTATGCGGATTGCCGTAAAGCAGGAAGAGCTCGAACGCTATGTGGCCCGGATTTTAAAAACCCATCCGGAGAACGCCTTCCTCATTGATAAATACCTGGAACACGCCATTGAAGTTGATGTGGATTCCGTGTTTGATGGGGATGAACTCCACATCTCCGGTATGATGCAGCATATTGAGCCGGCCGGGGTGCACTCGGGTGATTCCACCGCCGTGATCCCGCCTTATTCACTGAGTAAAGAGGTGCAGGATACCATTCGGGAATACCAGACCCGGATTGCCAAAGCGCTTAACGTGATTGGATTCCTGAATGTGCAGTATGCGGTGAAAGATGAAAAGGTATATGTGATTGAGGCCAACCCACGCACCACCCGAACGGTACCCTTCCTGGCAAAAGCCAACGAGATACCGGAAGCCAAAATCGGGGTTAAAGTGATGCTGGGCGCCAAACTCAAGGAGTTCGATACCAAGTCCAAACTCAAAAACTGGGCCATTAAAGAGCCGGTATTCCCCTTCGATAAGTTTCCCGGCGTGAAGAAAGAACTCGGCCCGGAGATGAAATCAACGGGGGAGAGTATTTACTTTGCCGAAGACTTCAACGACGAACACTTCCGTAAACCGTTCGAGTTCAAGAGCTTGTATTTGAGTAAGTAGAGTTTTAATTCCCTGGTAGTGTTACATCGGTATTCTTTTTAGCACCAAAGGACAAACTGATGCCAAACTGAGATACCAACGTATTTCCAGGGTTTAGAATAGGTTCGAATTGATTCCCCAGGTTATAGGTAATTGCCAGATTATCGTTTATTCGATAGGTAAATGAACCTACGACCTGGAAGTCTGTGTCTTCGTCTTTGGTAAAGGTTTCATTACCGTTTATATCAAGCTGACCTGTAGGATTTAGAGTTTCACTATCTCTGTATACGGCTTCAAAATCGAGTGTGAAATTATCAAAAACTCCTGATGCCGCAAGTCCTACGTCTCTGTTATGTCGGAATACGGTGGCGTTTGGAAAAAAGTCTTCGTAGTAGTCCGTATCGAATCGCTCATATCGCAAAACACCACTGAGGGTCAAAAAATCCAATTTATTCTTAAACTTGTAGCTTGGACTTATCCAAAAAGATTGTCTTGGAGCAACTGCCGATTCAAACTCGTTAGATGGGAAATTGATTACCGTTGCATAAGCAAAATCGACAAACAAGCCTTTTTTAGACGAAATTTCTTTCTTTAGCTCTTCAAATAATTCATCGGACTTCAGGCTTTGGAAAACGATGTAGGTAAGTTGCTCAACAAATCCATCCTGGTTCTGTGTAACGTCCATGATATTAACTAAAGCACCTCGATATATGCTTAATACGTCACCCGCCTGCTTTTTGGTGAAGCCTTCATCATTCATAGCCTTCGTCAGAATTTCTAGAGATTTATCAAGAGCCTTTTGCTGATTCAGATTGTCCATCGTTTGTAATTCAACCACTAATTGAGATACAAACCTGGTTCCTACCCATCCTGTGGATTCATATCGGTCGATAGCCTTTTCGATGTCGCTCTTAACCTGTTTTCCTCCCGCTTTTCGAATATGAATACTGGTTCTATATCCAAATGCGATCGCATTTGAAGCGGTGCTATCACCTAGCAAGAAATTTTGTGTGGATGCGATAGAAAAGAGTGAATTTCTCCAGATCTGATCTTTCAAGATATCCTTTGGATATAAATACTCATCCAGCGTAAGTGCGTGATCGGCAGTCCAATACGGACTGAATTCCAATCCAAAATCATCGGGAACTACAGCTTGTCCATCACCACTCACGAAGTTTGAATATAATCCGGCTTGTAGCGATTTATAGGTGTTTGGTTTCAAAACCGCTGTAGGTTGGATACCTAATACATAAGCTGCCGGTGAGGTCGGTGCTTTCAAATCATCCAACGTTGATTCTTCCTGTGCCAAACCATTCGTTGGATACAGCATAACCAGTACCATGAGCGCCATCCAAAAAGATACTAGTGCTTTCATGAGATAAAATTGATTGAGATGATTACCAGTGCCCGTTCTGCTTCCGATTTCGGATTAGAGTGTGGGACTATGAGTTCGTTGTTTACATAGTAATTTACTTTGATCTCATCTTCCTCCACCGCAAGATTTGATATCAAAGAAGCAACCACCGTTACATGTGCTCTGAGATCTGCCCCGGTACCTAGTCGAGCCGTAGTCGCTGATTCATCATTGGGGATCTCGGGATCGTTATCGCCCGGAATATTTATAGACGTTTGAATGGAATTGACGTTGGATACGGCTTCGACGCGGAATATGACTTCCTCGTCGTCCCCTACCTGGATTTGTATATTTTTATATGAGTATGGTTTAGGATCCATTAGATAGATGATTTTGTGTTTGTTTTCGAGGAGACTTGTTCAGTATCGCTTTTGTGTAGACTCGTTCTCAAGACTGCTCCTTGTTATGGAAGGGGGCTCAGATAACTGGACAGGCATATACCATTACCATAAAACTTCTGCCCGTTTATGATGAAATACGGCGAATCGGTACCTCAACGCCCAACCTAAGATCCCCCCCAAAATAGTTGGTTATGTGTGAGTGGTAGGAAAGAGCTAGTTTTAGGCCTCTGACCAACCGT
>JBCBST010000112.1:0-10564 GCA_039819115.1 Bacteroidota bacterium | reverse complement strand
GTTCGATCTGGGAATGGGAACCAATTTTAGCGGCGAAGAGCGTCAGTGGAGATACAATATAAATGGAGACGGAGCAGCACGTCGTATCACGGATGAATGGAAAATTGTGTTTAATGTATGGGGTAACTTTAACCGCCGTGCTGTTGACCAGACCGAAGAACAAGTGATCAATGGAGATACTGTTGAAGTAGAAGTAACGGAGTTTTTCGATCGTTCGAACCGCAATTATTGGGGACTTGTTGCAAAGAGCATCAACGATCATTGGTCGGTAGGGTTCTACTCCCGGTACCGCAGCGATACCTTCCTGAATATTGATACTCAACTCGGTATCACTCCATCTGTTGAGTATAGCCTGTTTCCTTATCGAGAGTTTACCCGACGCGAAGTAACCGCCCGGGTCGGGGTTGTAGCCAGTTATTTTAACTATTCGGAAATAACCGTGCTCCTGCAGGAAGAAGAGTTCCTTTGGAGACCAGAATTTGATCTTACGGCCGATTTCACGCAACCCTGGGGACGCTTTCGTGCCGGGCTGGAAGGCGGTGCATATCTTAATGACCTGAGTCTTAACCGGTTTGAGTTCGATACACGGGTTAACCTCCGGGTTTCTAAATACTTCTCTGTCTTTTTCTCTGGCAGATATTCCATTATTGGTGATCAGATCTCTCTGCCAGCCGGGAATCTTACTACCGAAGAGATTTTAGCCGGTGTAAGCCAGCAGGCCACTTCGTTTGATTTTGGAGGATCATTTGGGATCGAAATACAGTTCGGTTCCATCTACAATAACATTGTAAATCCTCGTTTATAAACTGTCTTATTATTACCGACTCATAAAAACATTCATTATGAAATCCTACATAACTACTCTAATCATTGTTTTAACATTAACCTTTGCTGCTACGGCCTCTGCTCAAACGCCGCCAGCTTCAGCCGATCAGGTATCGCCACTGCTTATCAGTTCACCCATACCAGAAGGGGCCTTAACGTCTATTGACGGAACTTCGATTGTTCTCAGCGAACTCACCAATAAAGGACCTGCTGTTCTCATTTTCTATCGCGGAGGATGGTGTCCATACTGTAACCGTCATCTGGCTGAACTCAAAGACATCGAAACCAAACTAGCGGAGCTTGGATATCAGGTGTTTGCGATCAGCCCGGACCGACCTGAAAAATTGAAAGAAACGGTAGCTAAAAATGAACTGAGTTATACCCTGCTTTCCGATTCACCGATGGCCGTTACTAAAGCCTTTGGCCTTGCATATAAGGTGAATGATGCTACCGTTAAACGATACAAAAGCGTGGGATTAGACCTGGAAGCCGATTCCGGTTACGATCATCACCTTCTTCCAGCCCCGGCAGTATACATTATTGGGAGCGACGGCAAAGTTAAATTCAATTATGTAAATCCGAACTATAAAGAGCGTGTACCCGGCGATATATTGCTATCTGCTGCTACCGTATTCGCGGAATAAAATCCGACTCTTTAATCTGCTAAAAGAAAGCTCAAATCCTCCCGGTTTGGGCTTTTTTATTATCAAAATGATCGATCATTTTCCCGTATCTTACAGCTATGTCAAAAACGGATCTCAAAGCACTTACTAAGACCGAATTACAGGAGTTTTGCAACGAACTCGGGCTCCCGCGTTTTCGTACGGATCAAATATTCCAGTGGTTGTATCAAAAGGGTGCATCTTCTTTTGAGGAAATGACCAACCTCTCCAAAGAGCTTAGAAAGAAACTGGATGCAGTCTCTTTCATCTCCAGGATTGAACCGGTTCAGCAACAAACCTCTCTCGACGGAACCATCAAGTTTTTGTTTAAGCTGAACGACGAGGATAAAGATTACAAAATTGAAGCAGTCCTTATCCCCGACTTTTTTGAGGATGGAGTAGCTAAACGTCTCACCGTTTGTGTGTCTTCACAGGTAGGATGTGTATTTGGATGTGCTTTTTGTGCAACAGGTAAAATGGGGTTTTTCCGAAATCTTACACACGGTGAAGTCGTCGACCAGGTACAGTACATTAATGAGATTTCGATGCAGGTATATCATAAAAAGATTACCAACATCGTGTACATGGGTATGGGCGAACCGCTGCACAACTACAAAACCGTGACACAGTCGGCCGCGATCATATCCGATCCGCTCAGTGTTGAACTCTCCCCCCGCCGGATTACCGTTTCAACAGTAGGTTTAACCAAACAAATCAAACAATTAGCCGAGGAAGAACAACCGTTTAATCTCGCGATATCCCTTCATGCTGCATCTGACGATAAACGGGATAAAATAATGCCCATCAATGCTTCCATGAATCTGGAAAAACTGGAAGAAGCTGTGCGGTATTATTACCGCAAACTGGAGCGTCCTCTTACCTATGAGTATTTATTGTTTGATGGGTTTAATGATTCCAAGGCCGATGCACGCCAACTGGCATCCATCGCAAAATGGGCACCAAGCAAGGTGAACACTATCATGTACAATAATGTAGCCGGAGTTGAACTTCAGCGAGCCCGGGAACATCAACTGGATGTATTTATGAGAGAGCTTAACAAACAAGGGGTACGCGCAACGGTTCGCAGAAGCCGTGGAGACGATATTGACGCCGGATGTGGACAGTTAGCTATACGCGAAGGAGCACCAAAAGGAAAAACGATCGCAAAAGCGGGTTAATCCACGCCCGACACAGATTAGTCAGGCGCGCTCTTTACCTTACTTCACAATGGAGAAAATACGGTTGAACCGAGGGTTTAAAATGAAGCCGTCTTTGGAGTACCACACGAAAATAGCCTTTCCTATGATATGGTCCTCGGGCACAAATCCCCAAAACCGGCTGTCTTCGCTGTTGTCACGATTATCACCCATACCAAAATAATAGTTCTGTCGTACCGTATAGGTGTTGGTTTGTTCTCCGTTAATGAAAAAGGTATTTCCTTCTCTGCGAATTTCATTCCGTTCGTAACGTTCGATCAAATCTTTGTATACAAACCAGTTAGCCGAAGTTAATTCTATTTCCATTCCTTCATACGGTATGGCGACCGGTCCGATATTGTGATGATTTTTAAAAGCCCGTGCAAATGTAAAACGACCGTTTGAATAGCCCGGAATCACCACATCAGGGTCATAGGCATTCATATACAATGTGTCTGTTTCATTCCAGGAGCCCACTACCTCTGCCACCTCGGGCGACATATTCACGATGTAGGTGTCGTTTCCCTGAAACTGAACCAATTCTCCACCGGTGGCCTCCATTTTTGCATCACTCAGGCGAACTCGATCCTGCATTTTGATTGTATAATTATGCTGAACCCCGGCAGAAGGCCATTCTTCCTGTTGCCCGTTAATGTATACCAGATTCTTTCTGATCTGAAGCGTATCCCCCGGCATCCCTACGGCACGTTTAATGTAGTTGGTTTTCGAAGAAATGGGTTTTACTTCAAAGGGCACATTAAAAACAATGGCATCATTTCGTTTAATCTCTGAGAATCCGGGAATACGTGCCCATGGAAGCTTTACACCTGGAACACACCAGTCGGTAAACGGAACACAGATCGACATGGGCGTTCGCGGACCATAATGCAGATTTGATACAATCAGAAAATCCCCCACCATCAAACTCTTCTCCATAGATCCGGTAGGAATTACATAAGAACCAAATACCAGTGTGCGCAAAATCGATGCTGCAATAAATGCAAATACAATAGCGTCAATCCATTCCCGAAGCCATGACTTAGCTTTCTCGTCTTCTTCCTTGAGCTTCCCGGTCCAGCCCTTATCCTCTTTCTTTCGTTCGGTTGCCAATTGTTTTAAGCCTTAATTAAAAATTGATATGTGAAGGCTGGTCAATTTCCTTCTTCGTGTAGTTTTTACCATCGTAACTTACTTCGTACCATTGTTGTCGTTCTGGCGAGAAATAAAAGTCGCTGTACGGTTTGGGATCGGCTTCGGTTACGGTACGGGTGAAACTACGCTTAACTCCTGGCATCCGGTCGATAAATCTGCTTGCTCCCACGTAAACCAATCCATTGCTGAACGGTCCATCCAGATCCAACACCATCATGGGTATACTACCATCAATGATAAACCAATATTCGAATTGAATGGCCTTCCCATCTCTGAATTTGCCCGAAGCAGCCACATCCTCCAAAACCTGAGTTGGTTTTCCATAAACACTTTGCAGCTTGGCGCGGATTTCAATGGCCGGTATTCGATCCAGACTATTGTAATTGAATCCCTGTCCCGTCCATTTGATCGACGAGAATTGTTCCTGGAATTTTACGCGTTCATCCGCTTCAATTTTTACGATATCCGGTTCTTCGAATTGAGCTTTAGCCGTTGCCGAAAGCATGATCATCAATAAGAAGAACACGGTTAATTGTTTTTGTACCGTTTTCACTATCGATCTTCCTCATCCATTGAAAGTACGGATAGGAAGGCTTCCTGTGGAATTTCCACCGATCCAACTTGTTTCATCCGCTTTTTACCTTCTTTCTGCTTTTCTAAGAGTTTTCGCTTACGGGATATATCCCCGCCATAACATTTGGCCGTTACATCTTTACGTAGGGCACGAATGCTGTCGCGGGCAATGACACGACTACCAATAGCTGCCTGAACGGCCACTTCAAACTGTTGGCGTGGTATGAGTGCCTTCAGCTTTCCACAAACTTTACGACCCTGGTAATAGGCTTTATCACGATGTGCAATACTGGATAAGGCATCAACAGGTTCTGCGTTTAACAGAATGTCGAGTCTCACCAGATCACCTTTCCGGTAATCCAGCAGTTCATAATCCAGTGAAGCATACCCGCGCGTACCGGATTTGAGCTTATCATAAAAATCGAATACAACTTCAGCCATTGGTAGTTCATACGTGATTTCGACCCGATTATTCTGCATGAATACCTGGTTCACATAAACACCACGTCGTTCCTGGCACAACTTCATGATAGGACCGATATAATCAGCCGGTGTTATGATACTTGCCTTGATGTATGGCTCAAAAATAGCGTCAATTTTCCCCGCGTCGGGCATTTGACTGGGATTATCTACCGTGATGGTATCCCCTTCTTCCAGCTTTACCTGATACTGGACGTTAGGAACCGTGGTTATAATGTCGATGTCAAACTCACGATCAAGTCGTTCCTGCACAATTTCCATGTGCAGCATACCCAAAAATCCTGCACGGAACCCAAAACCCAATGCCTTAGACGTTTCCGGTTCGTATGTCAGAGAAGCATCATTAAGCTGTAATTTCTCAAGGGCGCTTCTCAAATCTTCAAAATCTTCACTCTTTGTAGGATAGATACCACTGAACACCATCGACTTTGCTTCCTGGTATCCGGGAATAGCTTCTTCTGCCCCATCTTTTACCGTAGTTATGGTATCACCCACCCGCACATCCTGCAGCGACTTCACACTACCGATTACATAGCCTACCTCACCAGCTTTCAGCTCTTTGGCCGGTTGGTAATCCATGCGTAAGAAACCAATTTCTTCTGCATTGTACACTTCGCCATTAGACATGAAGCGAAACGCGTCTCCCTTGCGTAAAACACCTTCCATTACCCTTACATAAGCCACAGAACCCCGATAGGTATTGAAGACGGAGTCAAAGATAAGTGCCCGGAGGGGTTTTTCTGTTTCTTCGGTTGGGCCGGGAATCCGCTCGACAATGGCTTCCAGTAATTCGGGTACACCTGCTCCCGTTTTCCCGGACACATGCATGATATCTTCCCGTTCGCAGCCAATCAAGTCGATAACCTGTTGGCCAACGCCTTCCGGGTCAGCCCCGGGTAAATCAATCTTGTTCAGAACGGGTACGATCTCCAAATCCTGCTCTATCGCCTGGTACAGGTTAGAAATGGTCTGGGCTTCAATACCCTGGGCAGCATCAACAACCAGGATGGCTCCCTCACAGGCTTTCAAAGCCCTGGAAACCTCGTATGCAAAGTCGACATGGCCGGGAGTATCAATCAGGTTAAAGTTATACTTTTGACCATTTGGATGTTCATAATCGAGCCTGATCGCATGACTCTTAATGGTAATACCCCGTTCGCGTTCCAGATCCATATCATCCAGAATTTGCTCCTGCATTTCGCGTTCGCTAATGGTGCCTGTTGTTTGTAACAGTCGATCAGCCAGGGTAGACTTACCGTGATCAATGTGCGCAATGATGCAGAAATTTCGGATGTTGCTCATATTCGTTAACTCTGTGCGTCGTCTCTTAAACAACTAAAATACGAATTCGTCTCCTCATTTCTGAGTGTGCTCTCTACATTAGGCTAGTTCTGTATATACCAGAAGTTTAAGAGTATGCTATTTCATCATCCCCGGCGGGGCGAAGCAAATGATAGCGCCCCTTTTTGAGCACTAATGACCAGGTTGTACCTTTTCCAGGAATTGAATGAACAACCAGTGTCGCATTATGCTGTTGAATAGACGGAATAATGGCGAGCACAGAACGTATGGTTTCAGAATGCAGATCTTCTTTTTTGTCAACCTGCTGATCGTGAATAACATTAAGTTCTCCCTGGCTTAATGATTCTCCATAGGTCTTGATCTTTAACGTGCAGACGGAATGTTCTTCTATCAACTGCATGCGTATGGATGTTTCCTGATTCAAATCGTTGGTAGCTTTGATCAGCCCTTTTAACACATTGATCATAACCCGGCGATTCAGATGAAGGGGCATAGATCCTGAATTAGCCCTGAATTCAACCAGTGTCGATCCCAATACACCCTCTTTTTTCAGGTCGGTTACACAGCTCCGAATTAGACTGATCAAATCCACCCGTTCGAAACTGCCTTCCAACCTGTTCAAATCGTTCTTCCGGTCTTCCTCCCTTTTAGTGGCACCCAAAACCAGGTACCCGACAATGCACACATTCATGAGTAAAAAAAGGATGATCAGTGCCGTAAACAGTTCGGTCTCATAAAAATAGGGCTCTACCGATATCGTAAGTGTGGCTCCCCTCACATTCCAATCGCCCATTGCGTTACTGCCCATCACCTTAAATGTGTATTCACCAGGTTTTTTAAATCGATAGGTAGCCCGGTTTAATGCACTTCCTTCGTGCCATTTGGTATCGTGTCCAAACAACCGGTAGCGATAATCATTTTTTGAGGGATTTATAAAACTCAGACTGGCAAACTCTATATCTATCTCGCGTTCAGAAGAAGCTAACGTGAGCTTGTCTTTCGGAAACGCATAATTATTGAACAATGACGACACATGTTCGATCACAATATTAGGTATAGTAGGTGTACTGTTAGAAAACCGTCCGTCGTACACCTGGTATAGTTCATGGTGGTCTGTAATACCCCAGGCACTGCCTTCCGGGTCTATTGCGATATCAAGAAATGTGGAGCGATCCCTAAAGAGTGAATCTGAAAACGTAACAGGATTCTCTAATGGTGGTACGTCGAGGGTGGAATCTGCGTACTGAAAAAAACGGGAGCCGTTGAACCAGAACTGATGACGGGAAGAATCCTCCACCACTACATATCCCAACTCATTTACATACACGTGCATTAAATGAATGTCGGGAAGCCCGTGTTGAGCGTCCCAAATACGTTCAAATCGCGTGCGTTGGTTCGGTGCATCCACCGGGATAACACCAGTGGAACCACTTAAAAACGTGATAATTAAAGTAAAGACTATCATTGACCCTCAAAAAGCAGAACTGTTCCTATCTGCTACAAGAGGGCCTAAGTCGTTCAAAATTACAGTTTATTCCTGGGAATTTTCAATTTCCTGAGGACTAACCAACTCCACGTGAAAGCGAAACTTCTCTCCCTCAATAGCCATGGACCGGTAAATCTCCGCAACGGTATCTAATACCACGTCTGGTTCACCGATTATGGTTGTAGAAAGGTATCCAACTTCGATCTGCACGTCGTACTGTGCAACCTGTTCTAACAGCTCTTGTACTTTTTCACGGGGATTATGAGTTTCCAGTGGTATATAGGAGAGTTGGGCGATTGTTTTCATATACTTTTTTCTAAGCTTGAGGACTGAATATACAACCTCCCGAAGTTTAAATACATGCACTTGAACGTGTCTTCGAACTTTAAGGTTTTAACTTCCTCTTAATGAATTCCATGACTCTTAATGAATTCCATGATTTTTGATTCTTCTGAATTTGTATCTTCCAACATGAACAGGTTATTACATCATCATTGCACAGCATTTCATTCTCACCATGTGGCTCATCACACCCACCATGCTGCCTGATTCAATCTGCTCTAAACCATTCCATTTTATTTAAACGCACAATTTTACTTCCATGAACCGCTCGAAAGACTCTTCGACATCGTTACGTATAGCTATTCAAAAAAGTGGCCGATTAACTGAAAAGACAGTGAATTTACTCCATGGTATCGGGATCGAGTTCGACGATTACAAGCGTAACCTGATGGTGAAAACCCGGAACTTTGATATCGAACTACTCCTTCTTCGCGACGATGATATCCCTGAATATGTTCAGGATGGGGTTTGTGATCTGGGTTTTGTAGGTGCCAATGTAGCTCAGGAGACGGGAGCCGATGTTACCGTGTTGCGAGGCTTGAATTATGGTCGCTGTCGCTTGTCTATAGCCGTACCCAAAGAAAGTACGTTGCAAACCCCCGCTGATTTTGAGGGTAAACGTATTGCCACCAGTTATCCCAACCTGACCAGAGAGTATTTTGAAAAGCATGGCGTAAACGTGGAATTGGTTGAGATTTCCGGAGCTGTAGAAATTGCACCCCAGTTAAAAATAGCAGATGCGATTGTTGATTTGGTCTCCTCCGGTGGTACCCTGCATGCCAATGGCCTGGTAGAACAGAAAGTAATCATGGAGTCGGAAACCCAGTTAGTTCAGACCAACCATGAACTATCGGAAGGAAAAAAGAACCTGATTGATAAATTCCTGGTTCGAATTGACGGTTTTCAACAGGCCAAACGCAGCCGGTATATTATGATGAACGCGCCGGAAGATGCTTTGGATAACATAAGAAGCATCATACCATCCATGAAAAGCCCAACCGTTGTTCCACTTGCTCAGTCAAATATGGTAGCAATACACACCGTTATTTCTATTGACCGGTTTTGGCCGGTTATGGAAGACCTGAAAGATGCGGGAGCCAGTGATATTGTAATGCTTCCTATTGAAAGTATGATCCTTTAACCATGAAAACGTATTCCTATTCTGAGCTCACCGTACAGGAACAGAATCAACTGCTGAAGCGCCCAAAGATCGATTTTGATGCCATTTTCGAAACGGTGCTTCCAATCATTAATAAGGTTGAACAAGAAGGGGATGAAGCAGTAAAAGCATACACCCGTCAGTTTGATTCTGTTGATTTGGACACCGTTATCCTTCAACCAACAGAGTTAAACGTCCAGCTCGATCCGGATTTACAAGCCTCTATAGACGTGGCCTTTGATAACATAAAACGGTTCCACGAAGCTCAACTATCGCCTGATATTGAACTGGAAACCATGCCGGGTGTTCGTTGTTTCCGGGAAGTGCGCGCCATAGAACGAGTCGGGTTGTATGTACCCGGAGGTACGGCAATCCTTCCTTCTACTGCTATGATGCTGGCTATTCCAGCCATGATTGCCGGTTGTGCAACCATCGTTATGGCAACACCACCGAATTCATCAGGAACCGTGCCAGACGAAATAGTCTACATTGCCCAAAAAGCAGGGGTCGACTTCATTTTACTTGCCGGCGGAGCTCAGGCTGTAGCAGCTATGGCATTGGGTACCCAATCTGTTCCCAAGGTGGATAAAATCTTTGGGCCGGGTAATCAGTATGTGACGGCCGCTAAAATGATTCTCCAAAATAGTGAAGCCCAGATCAGCATAGATATGCCTGCCGGCCCCTCAGAAGTATTGGTTATTGCAGACTCTATGGCAGTACCTGCCTATGTAGCCGCCGATTTACTATCACAAGCAGAACACGGTACGGATAGCCAGGTAGTACTTGTAGCTACCTCAGATTTCGATTTTGATAGGTTAGAGCATGCATTAGATAGTCAGCTATCGGCATTACCCCGAAAAGAAATTGCAGAAGGGGCGTTAAAAAACAGCTTCATCATAAAAGTAGATGCTCTGGACGATGCATTCGCCTTCTCTAATGCCTATGCACCAGAACATCTCATTATTCAGGTGGCGCAGGCTTCGGAAGTTGCTCATCTGATTGAACATGCCGGATCGGTTTTTCTGGGTTCCTTTACACCGGAAAGTGTAGGAGATTACGCTTCTGGCACCAATCATACCTTACCAACGTATGGCTATTCCCGCATGTATAGCGGTGTTTCTTTAAGCAGTTTTCAAAAAACCATCACCTTTCAGGAACTTACAACAGAAGGATTAAAGGCATTAGGTCCCCATGTTGAAAAACTGGCTGAGGCTGAAGGATTGTTTGCACACAAAAACGCGGTAACCATCAGACTCAAGGACTTGTGATGGATTTTGATTTAGAACAACTGGTTCGCCCCAATATCTGGAACCTGGTTCCATACCGCAGTGCCCGGGACGATTTCAAGTCCGGCACTCTGCTTGATGCTAACGAAAACAGCCTTGGT
>JBCBST010000111.1:0-10621 GCA_039819115.1 Bacteroidota bacterium | reverse complement strand
TAGCTACACGCAGGCTCAGGTTGCAGATCGGGTTGGTAAAAACAGAACTACGGTCACCAACATGCTTCGGCTGCTCTCTCTACCTGATTTTATCCAGGCAGCTCTTAAAAAGGAAGAGATTACCAATGGTCATGCCAGGGCGTTACTGGCTGTAGAAGCAACAGCGGATCAGCAGAGGCTGCTTTCGAAGGTGATAAAAGAAGGCTGGTCTGTACGGCAAATAGAAGAAGCCATAAGAGCCCTAGGAACCAAGAACATCTCCAAAACGGTATCTTCGGCAGTAAAAGATCCGTTTTATGATGAAATATCCTCAAGACTTCGTCGTACGTTTGGAACTAAAGTGAATGTAAAACCCAAAAAGGATGGAGGTGAGATCAAAATTGAATACTACTCGGAAGATGATCTTGAACGTATCCTCCAATTGCTGGATTCTGTTTCTTAGCCTGATTTGTGTTGTTTGTAGTACCGAGGCTCTCAGAGCTCAGGTTAAGGATCAAACCCCACTCAAGCCTGAATTTTCGTTTAAAGCAAATACCCAACCTTCAGGTTCAACACTCAATAGTGGTTTTCCGGATCCCAGAGCAGTCATGCTCAGATCAATGACGATACCTGGATGGGGTCAGTTGACCAACAAACAAACCTGGAAAGTGCCGATCGTATATGGATTGCTTGGAGGGCTTGGGTATTATAGTGTGTACCTCACGCGCGAGTATCACGATTACAGAGCAGCGTATTACAATTCTTTTGAATCGAATACCGATTTGCGATTTGGTGAAACAAGGGCTGACCTTGAAAACGTAAGTCCTAACTCGTTACGCGATCAACGGAATTTTTTGAGGAATCGTCGCGATATGACCTATGTGTTCATCGTTCTATCCTATGGGTTAAATATCATTGATGCTTATGTGTTTGCCCATTTACGCCCATTCAATGTCTCAGACGATTTGTCTTTTAACTCATCCGTCTCGCCGTCTGTGATTCAACATCCCCAAACGGGTGCTACACCCGGCCTAACTTTAACTTTGTCTTTTTAGTACTATGACCGAACAAAACAATGGAACACGTCAGTTCTTGGCGCCAGATCAATACCGAAAAGGTGTAGACCGAGATGTATGGAGTATTTTTAAAGTTATGGGGGAACTGGTAGAAGGCTATGATAAACTCTTCCAGATAGGTCCCTGTGTGTCTATTTTCGGATCCGCACGTACGCCGGAAGACAACAAGTATTACAAGGACGCGATTGAAGTAGCAGACTTAATTACCAAAAAAGGTTTTGGCGTAATTACAGGGGGTGGCCCCGGAATTATGGAAGCCGGTAATAAAGGTGCGGTCAGAGGGGAAGGGAAGTCGGTAGGATTAGGAATATCTCTTCCCTTTGAAACCGGTTTGAATGATCATGTTGATCCGAACTATGCAATCAATTTCAATTATTTTTTCGTCCGAAAAGTCATGTTTGTGAAATATGCACAGGGTTTTGTGGTTTTTCCCGGTGGGTTCGGAACCCTTGATGAATTGTTTGAAAGCCTTACCCTTATTCAAACCCAAAAAATCACCCAAATTCCTATTGTTCTATACGGTACTGAATATTGGAACGGTTTGCTTGAATGGGTGAATACAACCATGAAAGAATGGGGAACGATATCGGATAAAGACACAGACCTTTATCATATCACCGACTCGCCCAAAGAGGCTGTAGATATTATTTGCGATTTTTACAGCAAGAAGGAACCTATGCCTAATTTTTATTTTTAATGAACATGAGAAAATGCTCACATAGGCTCTGCTGGCAATAAATCAATGGATCATCCAGTTATGGGTTTAGATTATGGAGTGAATTTCATTAAATTCAACCCCTCTTTAAGAGAAACCAAAACATTATTCATTATGAAGGGTTTAAAAACCATCTCTCTACTACTATTCATGGCTTTGTTTGCTTATGCTGGTTATGCGCAAGATAAAGCTGATGCTATTACAGCATATAATGCAGGGTTAGAGCAGGCCAAAGGTAAGGATTTTGAGGCTGCTATCTCTTCGTTCACACAGGCAGCTACCATTGCGGATGGCTTGGGTGCAGATGGAACGGATATTAAATCCCGTTCTGAGAAGCAGATTCCTAAAATGTACTATCAAAAAGCGTTGGTCGCTTTCAAGTCATTCCAATCTTCAAAAAACGTTGCTGATCTTGATCAGGCTATTGCCCAGTTTGATGAAGCATCTGGTGTGGCTACAGAATATGGAGACGACGCATTAAGTAAGCGAATTTCCGGGGTAATGCCTCAGTTGTACTACCAAAAATCGGTAAAGCAATTGCAAGCCGGAGACGCACAAAGCGCGGATGCCTCGGTTAGCAAGGCGCTGGAAATGAACAGCAACTATGCCCTGGCCTATTACCAAAAAGCACTGGTTCATAAAAATCTCAATGAGGCCGACTTAGACGGCATGGTTACTTTTTTAGATCAGGCTATTCAGGTTGGTGAAGCTACCCGTAAAAATCAGGTTGTACGTCGTGCAAAAGCAAAAGCGCATGATGAGCTTCTGTTTGCAGGCGCAAAGCAAATTGAAACCAGAAACTTCTCGAAATCGCTGGAGCTTTTAAATAAAGCACTCGCTTATGATGCTGAATCTGCCGATGTGTACTACCGCATTGCTGAAGCATCTAACCAGCAAGGCAGTTATGACAAAGCCATTCAAAATGCAACTCAGGCACTTCAGTTTGAAAAAGGTGGTCGTACTGACAAAGCGAAGATTTATTTCGAATTAGGACTGGCTCACCAGGCAAAAGATAACAAGGGTCCGGCATGTGAAGCTCTTAAGAACGCTTCATACGGATCATTCAAAGCACCTTCTGAGCATAAAATGGAATTCGAATTAAAGTGCAAAACGGCCGCTCCTGGTAATTAATGCATTCTTCTTTTTCTCCAAAGCCTCTATTCTACAGATAGAGGCTTTTTTTTTGTTATCAAAATGTTTCCTAAAACAGCATCATCCATTTATTGTGAGTTGTGTGCTACCTATCTTTGCAAAAAAAGTACTACTAACTACTGTCTGACCTATGTCCGTCTCTTCCCTCGATCAACTATGTGTGAATACGATCCGAACGTTATCTATTGATGCCGTACAAAAAGCCAATTCCGGACATCCTGGGATGCCTATGGGTATTGCTGATGTAGCCTATGTATTATGGACTCGTTTTCTGAAACATAATCCTGAGAATCCGGACTGGGTAAACCGAGATCGGTTTGTCTTGTCTGCCGGTCATGGGTCCATGTTGTTATACAGCTTACTGCATGTATCGGGATACGACTTGTCAATAGACGAGATTAAGAAATTCCGGCAATTGGGAAGTAAAACCCCCGGACATCCTGAGAACACGGTAACGCCAGGAGTTGAAATGACAACCGGGCCATTGGGGCAAGGTTTTGCGACTGGAGTGGGTATGGCAATGGCTGAAACGTTTTTAGCTTCTTCATTTAACACTCCGGATTACTCAGTCATCGATCACTTTACGTATGCTATCGTTAGTGACGGGGATTTAATGGAAGGTATTTCTCATGAGGCGGCTTCCCTTGCGGGGCACTTAAAACTCGGGAAACTGATTTATCTGTACGACTCAAACAGGATCTCGATCGATGGTTCTACAGATCTTGCGTTCACCGAAGATGTTGCAAAACGATTTGAAGCCTATGGTTGGCACATTCAAACCATAGACGGTCATAATCATGACTCTATAGAAGCGGCCATTACGGAAGCAAAAGATGTGCACACTCAGCCTTCTCTCATTATATGTAAAACGCATATTGGTTTTGGGTCACCAAACAAGCAGGATTCTGCGTCTTCTCACGGCTCTCCTCTTGGTGAAGAGGAGGTGATTCTCACTAAGAAGCAATTGAGATGGGAAGCTGATGAATTATTTCATGTACCCGATGAGGTGGTACAGCAATTCAGAAGTTGGTCTGATGCTGGATCAGAAATGGAAGAAAAATGGAAAGAGACGATGAAGGATTTTGAAGCTGATCACCCCGAGTTAGCGGTGTCGTTTAAAAATGCCATTCATCATCAGTTACCGGTGAACTTCGAAGAATTACTACCCGTTTTTGAAACTGATGAGACAGGCTTAGCCTCAAGAAAATCTTCCGGACTGGTTTTGACCGAGCTTAAAGAACACCTTCCAAATCTGATTGGAGGATCTGCTGATTTAACCGGAAGCAATAATACCGAGCTGAAGGATAAAGGAATATTTACCCCGAATAACCGAACAGGGCAGAATGTACATTATGGTGTTCGTGAGCATGCCATGGCAGCTGCTGCAAATGGCATGGCTTTACATGGTGGCGTTATTCCTTACACGGGTACATTTTTTATTTTCACCGATTATATGCGACCGGCCATTCGCTTGGGGGCTTTAATGGAAACGCCTTCTATCTTTGTGCTTACTCACGATAGCATAGGATTAGGAGAAGATGGACCTACGCATCAGCCGGTAGAGCATCTTGCCAGCTTAAGAGCAATGCCAAATGTAACCGTTATCCGACCGGGAGATGCCAATGAAGTAGCTTATGCTTGGAAAAATGCACTTGAGCGAACAGATGGTCCCACATTATTGGTGCTAACCCGACAGAATATCCCAACGTTACCCCGGACTACTGCCAATGCCGCTTCTCTTACGGAACGTGGTGCTTATGTTTATAGGGATACAAAACAAACCGAACCGGAAGCTATATTGATTGCGTCAGGTTCTGAATTACATTTGGCTATTGAAGCGCAGAACGAACTTCTTGAGCAAGGGGTAAACACACGGGTTGTAAGTATGCCAAGTTGGGAACTGTTCCAGCAACAGGATAAAGCCTATCAGGAATCTGTTTTACCTTCTTCCGTAATTAAAAGAGTAGCAGTAGAAGCAGGCTCTACATTTGGCTGGGAGCGATGGGTTGGTTCTGAGGGAAAAGTTATTGGTATGGATACCTTTGGCGAGTCTGGTCCTTACAAGCAATTGTATGAACATTTCGGAATCACCAGGCAAGCGGTTATAGAAGCGGTATTAAACCTTTAAAAGCGGGATTATTCAGGCCGATGTACACAGGTAAAAGTGATATCGTCGGCTGGCGTTACGGGACCGATAAACGCCTCTAAAGAAGCCTGAATCTTCTTAATCACTGTTTTAGCATGTAGTGATCCATAGATTTCCATAAGAGACTCAACGCGTTCTTCGCCATATTCTTCTCCTCGTTCATTTCGGGCTTCATTTAATCCATCTGTGTAAAAGAGAACCGAATCTCCGGGGAAAAACTTGAACGTTTTTTCTTCCAGTTGTTTCTCGAGATTTTGGGTGGTTGTCATACCTAAGGCAAATCCTTTAGCGCGCAGTTTAAACGTGGTATCACGTTCTCTTGAAAAATAAACCGGGATATTATGCCCGGCACGCACATAGGTGAACTGGTCTTTGTTCTTTGGGAAAAAAGCAGCGGTTCCGGTTACAAAAGTCTTGTCACGGCGGTTACTCTTAACGTAGTTGTTTAACTCTAAAAATAGTTCTTTAGGCGTGGGTTTATCCCGTTCGAGTATAAGTTTAACCAAAGCCTGCATTCTCACCATATATAGGGCCGCAGTAAGCCCCTTACCAGATACATCAGCGTTAATCACGTAGGTTCCATCTTCGGTCTCAATAACGTCCAGGTAATCTCCGCCTACTTCTTTTGCGGTGTGAGCAAAGGAATACACTTCAAGATTGTCTTTACTGAGGGATGTTCCCGGAAGCAGGCTCAGCTGAATTTCTCTGGCCAGATCAATCTCTTTTTGAACATCCGATTTTTCGAGAAGTTCAACTAACAGCAAAAAGAATACAGCAATGAAGCTAAGAGGAAGTAATGCTCCCGAAAAAAACACGAAGTTTGAAAGCCCGAAAAAACTGAGCAGGTAATGTCCTGCAAAACCTATGGATGCCAATCCAAATGTAAGTCGTCGGGTAGGATTCAGACGTTGAGTCAGGTCAGACATCAACCGCATGAACTTAACATGACCTGGCAGTTGTTCTCCTTGTTGACGTTCTATGTCTTCAACGGCTTCTTTATATAACAGTTTTAGACGATCCGTATCGGCAGCAATCTCTTTTGAGAACCGGTCCCGACTCATACCCGAAACATAATCCTGATAGAATTTTTTTGTTCCGTAACCCGATTGTGCTTCGTTCTTTAAACTCAAGGTGTAACTGTATTAGTGCAGTGCACTATTCGTAAGAATAGCATAAAAGTTTACAAAAAAGCGACTAAAACCGCTTATACGTTTCCCGTAATTGTTCCTCAATGTGATCTTTTATGTTTTGTGTGGTAAAAGAAGCCTTAATTCCATTAAGATTACAAGTTAAAAAGTGATGTTTATCCCAGCCAAACACTTTATGCAAAAGCTCATATTCTTGCGACAAGTTCACATTCGAGAGGGCACGTCCATCGGTATTTACATTCATGGATACGCCTGAGTTGAAAATTTCATCGATATTATGATCATGATGCTTATCGAAAACATTCGTAGCAATATTACTGGTGGGGCAAACTTCCAGATGAATACGGTGCTCTTTTAAATAGTCCACAAGTTTCGAATCCTCAAAACTGCGCACTCCATGGCCAATCCGCTCTGGTTTGAGTAATTGTAATACCTCCCATACACTTTCGGCTCCCCGGGCTTCCCCTGCATGGCACGTACAGTGAATCCCCTTACTATGGACAAATTGATAGGCATCGATGTGATTCTGCAGTCCATATCCGGCTTCATCTGCAGCTAAATCGAACCCTACCACGCCATGTCCAAAAAATTTTTGTGCGAGATGAGCTGTTTCCAGGCTTTGTTGTTTGTCATAATGCCTCAGAGTACATAGGATGAGCTCTGCGTGTGTCCCTTTTTTATTACTGGCCTCCGTTATGCTATCAGCAACAATCTCCACCACTTCCTCCGGTTTCAATCCTGATTGGGTATGCAGAAGAGGGGCAAAACGAATTTCTGTGTACAGATTGGAGTCTTCATGAATTTGATTAACCAGGTCGATGGTTACGGCTCTTAGCTGTTCTTCGGTTTGCATGATCTGGATTGCAGAATCAGCGCGATTGATATAGTCTACCAGGTCGGTACATTTCGAGGGGGCAATGAAGCGATCTTTATATTCGTGCAGCGTTGTTTCGGGACGTAGTTTTTGTACAACATCAAAACTTAGAGAGCAATCGAGATGCAGGTGTAACTCAACTTTTGGTAGTTGTTTAAAATCCATGTACACAAAAGGATTTGAATTCGAAAACGGATGGTTATACTATTGAAAGAATTTTTAAATACCTCGCTAAATGTCCAGAAAACTTCTTTTTTTGCTTGATGGGATGGCACTAGCCTATCGGGCTCATTTTGCCTTTGTTAATAGTAATCTGAAACGAGGTGATGGAACTCCGACAGGGCCCGTTCTTGGTTTTGCGAACACCATTGAAAAAATGCTGGAAGAGCATGCTCCATCGCATGTTGCTGTGGCTTGGGACACTCATGCTCCTACATTCAGACACATAAAAGACGAAACCTATAAAGCTAACCGCCCGCCTCAGCCAGAAGAACTTCGCATTGGTATTCCTTATATCAAACAAATGCTGGAACGCTGGGGGATCACTAATATTGAAAAAGATGGGTTTGAGGCCGATGATATTATCGGAACGATTGCAAGTGATGCCAATGCCGATGATGTGGATGTGTACCTGGTTACGCCCGATAAAGATTTTATGCAGCTGGTTCATGACCACATCAAAATGTTGAAGCCGAACAACAAAACGGGTGGATTCGATGTGATTGACCGTGAAGGTGTACTGGAATACTTTGGTGTTTATCCGGAACAGGTAATTGACGTACTGGCTATTATCGGAGATACATCCGATAATATTCCAGGTGTACCAGGTATAGGAAAGAAAGGGGCCCCCGCTTTGATTAATCGTTTTGGATCGCTGGATCAGGCGATCAAAGAAGCCGATTCGATTACAGCCAAACGACAACGTGAAGGCCTGCAAACGTTTGCAGATCAGGCCATGCATGCAAAATTTATGGTTACCATAGATACAGAAGTGCCAGATGTGCTGAATTGGGAACAATTAGAGTGGAAGTTTAACGACTCTAAGGAGCTGGGTATATTTTTTAAAGAGATGGAGTTCCGTACGCTGACACGAAAATATCTGGGAGAGCAACCTCCTGAAGCTGGAAAAGGAGATCAGGTTGATTTATTTGGAAGCATAAAAGAGGAAGCGGAGCATAAAGTATTTAAGGCAGACGAGGTAGAATACTTGCTTGCAAACTCTATTTCCGAAGTGGAAGAAATGGTAAAAGAGTTGAACGGCTCACCGGTGTTATGTTTTGATACCGAAACGGATGCCAGTGACCCAATTACTGCCGGGTTGGTGGGCTTTTCCTTCTCCAATACTGCGGGCCGAGCGTTTTATGTGCCGGTAAATATAGAAGGAGCACTACCAGAAGAACAGGTAATTGATCGTATCAAAACCCTGTTTCAACATAAGGAAGGAATTTATGTAGCTCATAACTACAAGTTTGATTACCTGATGTTAAAACGTGCAGGTATAGAGATTTCTGGGTAAGCCTTTTGATACCATGATTGCGGCCTATTTAGTTGATGCTTCTCAGAAAACGAAAATGGATGAACTGGCAAAATCGTACCTGAAGTACGAGCCTATCCCAATTGAGTCGTTGATTGGCAAAGGGAAACATCAAAAATCGATGGCTGATTTGCCCATAGAAGCGGTATATGAATATGCCTGCGAAGACGCAGACATCACCTTGCAGCTATATCATGAACTATCTCCACTACTTGAAAATGACGAATTAAACGAAGTAGCAAACACCGTCGATTTTCCCTTAATGGAAGTGTTGGGAGATATAGAACAAAACGGTATCTGTCTGGATGTGGACATGTTGGTGGATTTCTCAAATATGCTGGAGGAAGATCTTAAAAAGCTGGAAGCCGAGATTTATGATACTGCGGGTGAGACGTTTAATATCAAATCTACCCAGCAATTGGGAAGTATTCTGTTCGAAAAACTGAAGTTGCCATCAGGGAAAAAGACTAAGACCGGGCAGTATTCCACGAATGAGGCGGTATTGACCGACCTGGCGGTAAAGTATGAGCTTCCAAGGCTGGTTCTTGAATACCGGCAAATAGCTAAGCTTAAATCAACTTATGTAGATGCTTTGCCTGATCTGATTTTACCTGAGACTGGCAGAGTGCATACCGATTTCAATCAGAGTGTTGCCGCGACAGGACGCTTATCTTCCTCAAACCCGAATCTGCAAAATATCCCAATCCGCACACAAAGAGGGCGCGAAATCAGAAAAGCGTTTATCGCAGAGGAAGGGTACCAGATTTTTTCTGCCGATTATTCTCAGGTCGAATTACGGGTTATTGCATCCATATCAAACGATGAAGCGATGATGGCTGCCTTTAAAAATGAAGAGGACATCCACTCAAGGACCGCAAAGGAAGTGTTTGGATTGGCTTCGCTGGATGAGGTTACATCCGATCACAGACGCAAAGCAAAAGAGGTCAACTTCGGGATTCCATATGGTGTGAGTGCATATGGACTTGCAACACGATTAGGAATTGAAAACAGCGAGGGAAAAACTCTGATTGATAACTATTTCAACCGATTTCCGGGCATTCTATCGTACATTGAAGAGACAAAAACATTTGCCAAAGAGCATGGTTACGTCAAAACACTACTCGGTCGTCGCAGGTATATACCCGATATTCATTCTGGTGCCTGGAATAAACGGGGGTTTGCTGAACGTGTGGCAATAAATATGCCCATTCAGGGAACTGCTGCCGACATCATTAAATTGGCTATGATAAACATTCATAATCGCATAGAAGAAGAAGGTTGGAAAAGTAGAATGTTATTACAAGTTCATGATGAATTAGTCTTCGAAATTCACGATAGTGAAACAGACGTTGTGCCAGACCTTATTATCCGATTAATGGAAGACGCATATACGCTGAATGTACCTCTGAAGGTTGACGCCGGACTGGGGAAGCATTGGCTGGAAGCGCACTAATTAATAAAACAGACCTCACAACATGCAGGCATTGAGGCAGCGATATTATGAGCTTTACCCAAATTCTTTTTTCCTGGATATGGAAGATGGGATAGGACTGCAGCAATATCTTAGAATGAGAGGCTGGATTACACGCCATCAGGAGTTAAAGCTGATCGAAAAACCTGGTGCCGGAAACATGAATTGTATTCTTCGGATTCGGCTCACAGATGGCAAATCGTTCATTATCAAACAATCCCGGCCCTGGGTCGAAAAATTTCCACATATCCCTGCGCCTGAAGATCGTATTCAGTCTGAGATTAATTACTATGATGCCATCAGTAATAATGCGTTACTGTTGTCTTACTCACCAAATATTCTGTATCACGATAGCATGAATCATGTAATGATACTTGAGGATTTGGGCGAGTCTGCCGATTTGAGTGGGATTTACCATACGAGTGATGTGCTGGATGAGGATCAGATATTTACTTGTGTCTCTTATTTAAATGCGTTGCAACATGTAGAGATTCCGAAAGGATATCCGCTAAACATTAAGATGAGG
>JBCBST010000110.1:0-10796 GCA_039819115.1 Bacteroidota bacterium | reverse complement strand
ATAATGCAGCATTGTCATTAATCTGAAGCACCTGCCCATGACAAAATGCCCAATATTCAGGAGCGAACGTACCAGCAAACATTCGAATTTCTCCAAGAAATGCATCCATATCTCTTATTTATATGGGTTTATACTTAGTTAACTGGAGGATTGTAACAAAAAAAAGGGGGGAATACTAACACCGTCTGTTATCATCCTATTAAAAACTGTTGGCTATAAACAAATGATATTGAATATTCTGTATGCATAGTATTGATTGAAAAACCATTAATAGGTAACTATGCTGGTGAGAGGCTACCCGTTCGGAGCAGATGAACAAAAGTAAAGGTTTCTTTTAATCGCGTATGAAGTAAATTGATTTAAATGTTGATGAAGCGCCTAATCTATTTACCATATTGAGTTTGTTAATTAGGCCTAGATGGTCAGATAACCTTTAATACGTTCATTCCTTTGAAATATTCACATAAGCTTCACTACCATTTCGAACCTGAACGGCTCACAAAAGACCTGGAAACAGCACAGTTAACCTGGGTTAATCATTTTAATGAACGGGATTATGACGGAAGCTGGACCGGGATTCCTCTGAGAGCCCCAAAACATGCTCATCACCCGTTGAATACAGGAGATGAGCAGTCTGAATACGAGGATACCGAGTTACTGAAACAACTGGAATACATTCCGCAAGTAATCGAGACCTTTAAATGCAGGGCTACTTCCGTTCGTCTCCTCAAGCTTGCCCCGGAAGCTAAGATAAAGGAGCATACAGACCCTGATCTTTCTTTTTGGAATGGATACATCAGGTTGCATGTACCCATTCTTACGAATGAACAGGTTAACTTTACACTGGATGGACACCGGATGGATATGAAACCGGGTGAATGCTGGTTTGCCGAGTTTAGTAAAACCCATAGTGTGTACAATGGGGGAGCCACCGATCGCATACATTTAGTGATGGATTGTGAAGTCAATGACTGGGTACACGAATTATTTATTCAGGAAGGGATTATCGGGCAGGATGAGCAACCTCCTTCTGAAATGGAACAATTCGACGATGAAACCCGCCTTCAAATTATCCGCGCACTGGAGGAACAGGGTACCGAAACGTCATTGAGAATGGCTAAGGAGATACGAGATCGGTATAGTTTGCCTGGTATACATTAAATACCCATTCCTATAAAATCAGTGGTTGTTAGTCTCTTAACCACTTGATCATATACGGAAATGGTGGAGTATCGCTGGTATCATCCTGGCGTGTACAAAGTTCCATCCATTGTAAGAGCGGGAGACCAAGGTAATTACCTTCTTCAAATGTCTTGATCAGCCAGGCTGACTCGCCCTTGTATCCTTCTTCATGGAACAGCAGGTTTAAATCAATATTCAAATGAAGGGCAGCTGCATACGACCAGCAAATAGCTGCCATTTCCAGGCTGTTCGCTTCGTTCTTACCGGCGTCTAAATCACCAGCCAACAAATGACGTTCATGTGCGGGTGTCAATGCAATGTGACCCGCTTCGTGAAGGACATCGCCGGGGAAAGCCAGTTTTTCTCTGTCAATAATCATAGTCCCACCATCAATCATGATACCTGGCAAAAAGGTAGAGTCCGTAACATCCTGAAACCGGATAGAGATACCGATTTCTTCAATGAAGGAGATGATCTCATCGAGTAAATCGTTTTTGGAAGACGCACTATTTTTCATAACTCAAAGAATAAAAACTAACGTTTAATGCGGACGGATAAAGAGCGTACGAAGCATGGTGTTATTCCGGGTATCCATCTCGCGTAATTCGTTCATAACAATAAGCAGCAGCAACAGGAGGTTCATGCAGGCTCATGATGGTTGCAATTTCTTCTTCATCGCCCCCTAAATCATTTGGTAATCCCTTCATTAAGCCCGGTGATTGCTGTTGAGTGTTGATTCGTCGCACAGCGATACCCATCCACCGACGACGAAGATCGAGCCAGGCTTGTGAGTGATGACCCTCTTCCTGAATGGCTCTGGCAGAGCGCATTTCTATATAAACGGTTCTTCTTCTACCCGCTTTATCTTTTTTTCTTGATCCATGAAGCACCATCATATCATGAATTAAGATATCGCCCGCTTTGGCTGGTATATCGACTGCTCCTGGAATATCCCAGCCATGATCCTGCACAAGAGCACAAATATCCTGGATATGGTGCTGGCTACCGGGCACATACCTTAGACAACCGTCATCCTTGTCTGCATTATCCAGGTATACACCAATATTGATATATGGTAATGTGCGAATATGCGGCGCGTCCTGGTGCCATAAAACGATAGACTCTCTACTCTTTCTTTTAAAAAGAGCGTCACATTGCAGGGGCACTGCGTCTTCACCACATAGATCTCTGCTTATTGCTTGTACAGCTGGGCATGCTATTAAATCCAGAACAGCGTCCGGGAATACCTCCAGCATATTATTACACCTGCTTAACGTTCTTTGGCCGTTAATCCCTAACCAACTTGTATGGTTATACTGGGCTTCACTTAGACCATGTCCTGATTCTAACTGATCGGTATGCTCTTGCCACAGAGCGAGCAGTTGCTTCGGAACGGCATTTTGAAGCAAGAGAAAGCCATCGTGAGAAAAGCTCCTTTTTTGTTGCTCAGTTATAACAAAAGAATTCGGAAGCATAATTGATGGATAATAGAATCTGATTAATGGCTTAATGATAAACCACTAAAAACATAACACATATTCAAAACCTTAGGTAGTCAGAATTATGTGTCATCGATTTTTTTTAAAAGACGTTGATAGATTGCCTGAAGTCGTTCTGTTTCCGGACCTCCGGAGTATTCTTCAGATGTATAACCCCTAATGGGCTTTGTCCTGTTTTTGCTATGATAAGCAGCTCTCTGCAACATATTTCGTTTCTCTTCCTCACTGAACGACATCCCGCTCTTTTCCAAAACAACGTGTAGTCCGTCAGGTAACTCACTATAATCCATTAACAGATCGGCCTCTCCCGATTGTTCGGATATCGTTTCATAAAAGCGTTCGAGTACCTTAATGGTATATCCATCCAGATCCCAGTTGGGAACAGTTTCGTTCACCATGTTCAGGTTAAGGTGGCCTGATACCATCTGGTATCCTCTTTGAATTCGGTGAGATTGTATGACCCCGAGCGGGTCTCTGAATAAGAAAATGATCCTTACCTCCGGAAAACATGCTTTAATCAAGTTAAGAAAAAGGATGTGCCAACTGTCCAGTTTTACGATCAGGTGCTCTTCATACCTGTTCATTCTCGTTCCCAAAAGTCTCATGCTTTTTTTGATGGCATGCTTTTTTAACTCCTCTGGAAGAGTGCTTAGCAGGATATCATTAATAATGGTAGGCTCTGACAAAACAATATTCCGGGGTGATTGGGCCAGCATTTGAGTAAGTAATGTTGAACCGCATCTGGAAACATGGAAGATACACGCTTTGAAATGCGCGTTAATGGGTTCATCGTAATTCAATAAGGTATGCAGATCGGTTTCAACATTACTTTGTTCCTCTCTCATACATTTCTTTATCGTATCTGAAAAGAAAGGATCTGTAAATCTCTTCTTTCGGATCCTTACCCATTTTATGATTCTTCTATGATCATCAAAGGAGTAAGGAATTATGGTCGTGCAAGTTTGTTTTGATTTAGTATCTTCGAACATAACTCAAGTTTATTCTTTACATGAATTTAAGGCAAGATGTTGAAGATATCCTGTATAGTGGTGACGATTATTATCTGATTACCCGGGGCATTGAATCACTCTATGAAAAGTATAGCGAGTCTACCCAGATTTTTGCTGGTAATCTTACCCATGAACACATGAAAGAAACCGCGAATGGTAGAATAGTTACTCCGGTACATGCTGCTCACTGTGTAAAAGACCTGATGAGAACCACCCGGTTTATGAGGGGGGTGTATCATGCAATCGAACAGTATCTGAACAATAAGGATAGAGTGCGGATACTGTATGCTGGGTGCGGACCTTATGGTACACTGCTAACTCCATTTACTGCACTTTACAGCCCCGAGGAAATCGGTTTTACCTTCCTGGAGATTGAAGAAACATCAGTTCGTGCTGTGAATAAGTTGTATGAGGATTGGGGACTTAAGTCTTATCTGGACGAATTGAAACTTGCGGATGCAACCGATCCGGATATCACCTTTTCGGCACCGTTTGATATTATCATTTCGGAGACGATGCAAGCTGGCCTGAGGACGGAATGCCAGGTACCGATTACCCGTAATCTTGTGCGGTTTTTATCGAAGGGTGGAACGTTTATACCACAACAAATCAGCCTGGATGTTTATTTGACAGGTTCATTTGATCCTTTGAGGCCTGGTGCAATGGATAAAGAGTTCTTAGGTACTGCCTATAACCTGGACTTCAGAGATGTGCCTGTACCCGGGTGTACATCAATGATTGCGATGAAGAAGTCTAAATTGAAAATCATGCAGTTGTTCACCGAAATCAGTCTTTTCGGAGAGGAAAAACTCACCGCCAGACAATCAGGGCTGACTATACCTATTACGTTAGATCATTTCAAAGGCAAGCCACCCAACACCATTCATTTTACGTATCGGGAGGGAGAACAGCCCGGGCTTACCATGGAGTATCAGTCCGGATAGGCTTTACCTGATAAAACCAATCATGCGGAGGTTAGTCCCATCGATAAGGCTTTTTTGACCAGCCCAGCCGTATTTTGTACACCCAGCTTTTTCGAAAGATTTCGCCGATGAGTAATCACGGTATTGATACTTATAAACAAACGCGATGCAATTTGTTCATTTGTACATTCGTCTACAATCAGTTCCAGCACTTCGAGTTCTCTGCGGGTTAATGAAACACTCTGTACAGATGAAGAACGTGGTTTGCGGGATCTCAGGAAATACTGACGCATGATATCTTCACTGAAATAGCTTCCCTCCGTTAACACCTTGTGCATGGTGTGCAACAACTTGGATTCACTGTCCATTTTCAATACATATCCGTGCACGCCCAGGTCAATCATTTGCTTGATGTATTCCCCATCCTGATGCATCGTTAGCGTAATCACTTTAAGTCCCGGTTGTTTACTTCTGAGGTGAGTCATTACCTCTCTTCCATCCATGCCGGGCATACTGATATCCAGTAAAAGTATATCTGCTGATTGCCTGTCCAGATAGTGTAATAAGGCTGTACCGGAAGCGAATTTTCCGGTAACGGAATACTCTTTTCTGGACTCAACGAGCTTTTGTAAACCGTCAGCAAGGAGCGTATGATCGTCAGCAATTACGACCCGGCAGATGCTTTGAGCCGGTTTTTTTGGACCTGTGTTATTCATAGAGCTCGGGTATGGGGCTGGGCACGGGATTAACCGGCAGCGTGAAGTTTACGGTTGTTCCTTTTCCCGGCGTAGAATCAACATAGATTGTTCCATCATAAGTTTTTATAGAAGAGGTGAGATTTCTGATCCCTGTGCCTTTCTCCGGACTTCCTGAAAACCCATGGCCATCATCCTGTACCATCACATTAAGCTCTTCATTTAAGATGGTTACATTAACGGTAATTTCGCTGGCATAGGCATGCCGAACCACATTATTGATCAGTTCCTGTACGGCCCGGAAAGCGATAAGCTCGGTTTTAAGATCAAGACGTTCCGGGTTCCCAAATACCGATACATTGGTAACCATAGTGCCTGAATCGCTGATAAGCCCCAGTATCTCTTCAATTCCTTCGAGTAGTCCAATCGTCTTTGATTGATCATCTGAAAGATGGTGGGCGACTTCACGTACTTCTGCACATGCTTTTTCCAGTAGATCAGAAATTCGGATGGTGTTGGAATCTGATGAGGTTCTGTTCAGGTTATCAGCAAAAAGTTTAGCAGTTACCAAACGGTTTGATATACTGTCGTGCAGATCGCCGGCAATGCGTTTTCGTTCTTTTTCTTTACCACGGATAAATGCATCCATACGGACCTGATCCCGGGTTTTGATCAAGTCGGTTAATCTTCTTCGGTTTAACGCTTCGGCTTGTTTGAGTAAAAGCAGTCCATCCTTATTTTTTCTGCGGTAAATAACGACCAAAACTAACGCTGTAACAAGCAAAATAATGAGTAGTAAGAGGCTGGCATTCCTAAATGCGATAGCCAGTTTCTGTTCATGTATCCTTTCCTGTATCAAATCGTTTTCGCGGGCAAGAAAGAGATGTTGTTCTTCTTTCAACTGCATATTAAATGCTAACTGAGCCTCCTGAAGCTTTTGTTGCATCGCTATATCATACAGACTGTCCCTCAGGCTTTTATGAGCTTCCAATAATTCTACTGCCGGTCCAAACTCATCATTTTGTTTGTGATATTCAATTAACCTGAGGTAAGATTGCAGAATCAGGTTTCCGGCTCCTACTTCTTTTGAAAGCATAAGAGCATGAGCATAATAGGGGTAAGCGCGCTCCCATTGTTCTTTGTTACTATACAAATCCCCGATGCTTTGATGGGTATAAATCCTGTTATTCTTATCTCCGAGTTCTTGTTGCAGGTCGAGGGCACGCGTAAAAAAGCGTAGGGCTATATCGGATTCATTTTTTTCCTGGTGCAAATCTCCGAGATTTTTATAAATAGCTGCCGTTGTAGAGCGGTTATCCAATTCAAGGCCGACTGGGAGAGCGGCTTCGAAATAATGCAGGGCACTATCTGATCGGTTTTCTTTAAAAAAAGCGACTCCAAGGTTATAGCGGGACCGAAGAATACCAGGCTTTGAATCGGCCTTTGAATACACCGAGAGCACTTCCCTGTAGTATTCAATGGCTCTGGAAAACTCCTCCTGAGCCATCAGGATATTTGCAATGCTATTCAAAGAGTGTGTGAGGTACTTGTCTTCTCCTATGGATCTGAAAAGCCGGTGACTTTCCAATGTGTAGGTAAGAGCAGCCGCCAGGTCGGTTTGTCTTCTGGCTATGATGCCAAGGTTATGCATGGCTCTTGCAACTCCATGGGTATCACTCAACTGCTCGCTGATATTCATACTTCCCTGGTAGTACACTCTGGCACTGTCGTAATTCCCAAGGTTGCGATGGATAACCCCAAGGTGGTTCATACTCCTTGCTCTTTCGTGATCATATCCGTTTTTCGTACTCAGTGCCAGTGCTCTGTAAGCCAGTAACCGTGCCGTATCAGGTTTGGATGTGCGGTATGTTCTTATCGCATCATATAGTTGCTTTATCTCAATACTATCTGTTTCAGCAATCAAATCCGGGAAAGCATATCCGGGACATGCCAAAACCATCAAGAAAAGGAGTGTGGCTGTTCCTTTGCAGGTAAATAGAGTCTTCATACGCACCCCTGATTAACTGGTGAATCCTTATAACTGATAGGTACTCATTATAAATGATGATACCCAGAAATCATAAGTATAAAGGATTGTTTTAGATAAGGTAACAAAGTATCCTGCCTGTGAAGAAGCTTGTATTTAAACCCTATCAAAAACGTGTAACCATGAGCCATACGGTACCTTTATTCACCCCTTTTATCAGGCTGACAAAGCAGAAAGATGAAGCCGGATATGTTATCCACGTGGTGTTTGCTCATAAACAGGGGCAGGAGATTATAGTCAGAACAACAAAAGAGAAGACTAAAAACCATCATGATCCTGCGCTGGTTATGCATATCCACTGTGAGGGTCTGAATAGCGATGGAATTGTTTATACCTATCACAAGCATCCGTTCAAATGGAATGATCCCATGTCGGGAAAGGTGATTGTACGCATTCATAATGGTGAAACCGATCCAAATGAAGTGGAAACAGAGATGGATTTGGCCGAGGCAGAAATAGACGATATGACACCTCCTTCTGCATAGAGCCAAATGGTTCCGGTATTGAATTAGACCTGGTATTGGTCGTTATACATCTCTTCCCTGGGAAGGGTATATAAACACTTAACAATAAGAATTTCAAAAACGTGGGCTATCCCTCGGTGGGAGGAGTACGTCGTCGAATATGCATAACCGGTTCTGAATGTATGAAACAGGGCAGAACCACAACTCAACCAATCAACCAACAAACAAACACAGAATACCATGACTCTTTCAGATTCAAAACGAAAAAAGTATGCAGCAAAATCACAGGCTGCGGTAGAAAACCGCCGAACGTTTGCAAGAACCTTTATTGAGGCAAACCGGGAAATCATCGAATCGGATACGGTATGGGTAGGTGCTATGGAAGGGCACTACGACTGTTACATATTTAGCGGTACCCTCTCACTTTCAGGTGTGGTCGACGATTCGGGCACAGCAATCGCCATGTCTTTTGATGGTACGCCCAGCGGGGGCTCTATTGGTCTTGCAGAACTTACGGGTGTTATGACCTTCTCCGTAACTCCACAGCAGGGCGCAGGTCATTGCACGTTCACCGGTACGATCGACGCCGCGGAGGAAGGAGGGGCTGTAGTGGATTTCTACCAGGGCAATACCAACATAGGAACCTTTATCGGCGAAGCTGAGGGAATCAGTGCAGGTGCGTTCTCAGGAAGTGGCACCTGGAAAATCAACTGAGTAACCGGAGTAAACACAGCCTGGTCTCTTCAATCAGGCTGTTTACTCACTCATCATTCAAATCAAAAAAACACAAAATCATGAGCAATAAAATTGTAGTTATGTTGCCGGGTACAACCGGAACCACCCTTGTAAATAGTCTGGACGCGTCCATCTGGCCAGATGCTGTAGTTGCCACCGCAAAAGTAAGCAAAATTGCCGCGCTTGCTTTACTTAAATCCCGGTTGACTCCGTCAAAACCCATGGGCTGGGATCGTAAGGATAAAGGATATGGTGTGCTTGCCAATTACTTTGCTACAGAACTAGGCTTTAAGACCGCTTGCGCTTCCTATTTCGATAAGAATTGGGGGCTTCCTTCATCGCTGGACTCTGATCTGTTGATCGGTTTTCCATACGATTGGCGCCAGGACAATAGCAGTGCAGCTGTAACATTCAGAAGTTTTCTTTCTTCCGTGTATTCCACGTATGGTGACACCTATGAAATGTACCTTGTTGCGCATAGTATGGGCGGTATCCTGGCTCGGGCATATCTTGAAACGGGTCATAATAAGGAAGACGCGTGGTATGACAACATTAAGGGACTTATTACCATGGGAACTCCACATCTTGGTGCTCCATTAGCTCTGGATGCTATGCTGGGTCAGGACCTGTCAGAAGTATCTTCCTTGATGACCGGGAATTTTGCAACGGTGGTTCACGATTTTGTGAATGATGATTACAGCGATTCCACCTATGAGCTGTTACCGCCGGATTTACAGGGGCTTTCCGAGACGCAATTTATTTCAGCAAATGGTAATAGCTATAGTATGTTTGATGGCTTGCCTTCCGATGTAATAAACATCCTTAATGAAGACGGTTTTAACTGGGGTAATCTTAAAAAAGCACAAGCCTTTTTTGACACACTCATTTACAATGAACCGCCCGCCTGGCTGCCGGATTATTATTGCATATATGGTATTACTTCAGCTGCTGTGCCTAAGATTCCTGACAATGCATCAACCTGTGAATCATTTACCCTGACGGAAGATAAACTGGTGGATAATTGGGTTGAGGAATCAGGAGATCATATTGTACCGAAGTGGAGTGCGGTTTTTGAAGGCCGGCCGGTTTCCGATACCTATTCTCCTCCACAAAATGTCAATCATTTCGATCTGCCAACCTCCGAGTGCATATTGTGGAAAGTGGCAACCTGGCTGGGGTATTCGCCCTCTCAGCCGGATCAGTGCACATCGCCAGATTAAATGAAATGAGCGAACAGCATAGCCTGCTTTCTGATAGAGAGTGGGCTTTTTTTGTGTATGATTATCGTAGCTTGAATAGCTTCACCGGGAAGAGGTGTTTTCCGGTATCCACTCCATATGAACATGCACATTGTTCGTAGAGATTTCTTTAAACCCGGTATTCAGGTAATAGTCTTTAACCCAGCTATCACAATCCACATATAACCGGATGGGTTTTTGTTTGTTGACCGCCTCCTGCTTTAATTGATTGATCAGAAAAGTTGCCAGGCCTTTATTTCGATACTGCTGGTGCACGATAATATCCACAAACTGTAATTCCTCTTCTCTCTCCTCCACGTAATATCGTCCGGCAGGGCTTTTGTCCAGTTCAATAATCAGGAATCTGGACTGATTGTAGTTATTACGGTAATAAGCAGTTTGCAAGCTAAACTGTTGTTTCAGGAATGCTGTTTTTTGCTCCTGAGACCAGGTCACTTTTTTCATGTCGTGATCCCTGCTCATTGCGTACAGTGATTCGAGGAAATCAGCATCTGATTCGTTTTCAGGTCTTAACGTGATGTGTTCTGATAAAGCAGGCATATCTTTATTAGCTATCTGTTATGCTATGATGTTTTTATGTGTATAATGTTAAGAAAAAGTGAATTATGTACTAAGTCTTTTTTTTTAAATAAATAATATTAGATTGAACGCACGCTAACAAAGACGAATAGGGGAAATGAATATGAGTGTTGATCTCACAGCCGTTCTTGAACATCAAGGTGAATTGACTCCTGAAGATTTTAAACCGCACATCGGTAAAGTGGTCAGTATTAAAAAACTGGATGGGGATGAGCTTACTCAAATCACACTAACAAAAGTAGAATTAGGGCATAAAATGCCTTCTAAAATTGAAAGTATTCGTCAGCAGCAGTTCAAGGTTTTATTTGAGGGTATGCAAGGAGTAGGGGCGTTTGAAGGCCTTGTACAAGTGGGTATGGATTCAACAACATTAGTGCTTTACCTAAAACCCTAAGGGTTTTAG
>JBCBST010000109.1:0-10894 GCA_039819115.1 Bacteroidota bacterium | reverse complement strand
GAAAAAAGAGGATTTGAGATTGTACCCGTCACCAATGGCGAGGATGCAGTAAGTGTGGTTCAGCAGCAAGCTTTTGATATTGTCTTTCTGGATGAGCAAATGCCTGGTATGGGTGGTTTGGAGACCCTGGAACGGATCAAAAACATTCAGCCTCTTACCCCTGTGGTTATGATTACCAAGAGCGAGGAAGAATCCATTATGGAAGACGCCATCGGGGCTAAGATTTCGGATTACCTGATTAAACCGGTTAACCCCAATCAAATACTGCTCACTACAAAGCGGATTTTAGAACGCTCCAGACTGCAGAGCGAAAAATCGGCCCAAACCTACTTACGTCAATTCGGTGAGCTATCGTCGCGCATCCATCCCAATACCCAGTGGAACGAATGGATTGAAATCTATAAAGAGCTCACCCAATGGCAGATTGAACTGGGAGAAGGAGACGAGGCGTTAAAACAAGTGCTGGATGATCAGTTTGAGCAGGCGAATCGTGAATTTGGTCGGTTTATTGAAAACGATTACGCCCATTGGCTTAAGTCTGAAGAAGCTCGTCCGGTATTATCTCCGGATATTTTTGATCGATATGTAAAGCATCATATTGCTGACGGCCAAAAAACCATGTTCTTTTTGATTGACTGCATGCGGTACGATCAGTGGTTGGTGTTTGAACCCATTTTACGGAACCTGTTTTCTATCGAAACGGATTTTTACTATTCCATTTTACCAACGGCAACGCCCTATTCCCGAAATGCTATTTTTGCCGGATTGTATCCTTCAGAAATTGAGCGCATTTATCCCGAGCTATGGAAACAGGGACAAGACGAAACGTCGCTGAACCGGCATGAAGAAGAATTACTGCGCCGTCAACTGCAACGATTTGGGATGGAGGTAAATGTGAAATACGAAAAAATTCTGAACGGAAATGAGGGGCGTAAAGTAGCCGATAACATGCATAACCTGGCGCAGTCTCCACTGGCAGCAATCGTATTCAATTTTGTGGATACCCTGGTTCACTCCCGATCCGATTCGGATGTGATTAAAGAGCTGGCACCGGATGAAGCCGCATTCCGTTCGATCACGGAGGCATGGTTTCAACATTCATCATTATTACACATGTTCAAAGAACTGGCAGAAGAAGACGTGGTGATTGTGGTGACCACCGATCACGGATCAGTGCGTTCTATGCGCGATACTAAAGTTTACGGTGACCGGGATACCGCAACCAACCTGCGGTACAAATATGGACGAAACCTGAAAGCGGAAGAAGCCAGTTCTGTGATTTTCGTGGATAAACCCGAAACCTTTAAATTGCCGGCTATTGGTGGAGTTAACAACTATCTCATTGCCAGAGAAGACTATTATTTTGTGTATCCTACCAATTATCACAAGTTCCAAAACCGGTACAGAGACACCTTCCAGCACGGCGGTGCGTCTATGGAAGAAATGATTCTCCCGGTAATCACCATGAGACCTAAATAAATGCAGACTACTGTTTCTGTTTCTGTTTCTGTTGAGGAAACCCAGGCCCTGGCAAAGGAGTTTGCCAGGCAGTTATCTCCCGGAGATGTCGTTTGCCTGGAAGGAGATCTTGGAGCGGGAAAAACTCATTTTGCGAAAGGCGTAGCTTCGTTTTTCGGAGTGCAACCAGATCGTGTCAGTTCGCCAACGTTCACCATTATTCATGAATACGCCGGAACCCTTCCCATTTATCATTTTGATTGTTATCGTTTGGAAAAGGAATCAGAAGCTCTTGAAATTGGAGCCGAAGAGTATTTTTATAGTAATGGTATCTGTTTGGTTGAATGGCCAGACCGAATACCGGGTTTAATACCCGAACAGGCCATTCGGGTTTTGATTGAACATGTGGCCACCAACAAACGTAGTATCTCTATTCATCCTTAACTTGGGCACCCGTCGTCTTTCATATCGCCTCGATTTACTTCCTGTGATTTTACCCTATCATCGCAGGGCAAAAAACGATCTTAACATCGGGGATTTGGTGTATTACGGTCCGAGCCCCGAGTTCTATGGCATTGGAGAAGTAGTTGGCATCGAAGAGCATGTATGTATGGTTGATTTTCGGGGAACCGGCTTACTTGGTGTGCATAAAGATGAATTATTATCCATGTATTTGATCCCCATTCATAAGATGAACCTGTCCCGGGTTCTTCAGCGAAAGTAATGCCTCGTCCTTTCATCTCTCATCTTTTTTTCCAGGATGTTGTCTGATCTGATCCAGCAATTTGTTAGCGGTGTGATGATGACATCACCCATAGAATGGATTGCTGTAATCGCAGGGCTTGCCAGTGTCTGGTTCTCTTTAAAAGAGAACATTTTGGTATACCCAACGGGGATTCTGAGTGTTGTGATTTATGTATGGCTTGCGTTTCAGTATAAGCTGTATGCCGATATGGGGGTAAATGGGTACTATTTTGTGATGAGCGTATATGGATGGTATCACTGGACAAAAACCGATAGCGAACGGGATCAGATCCCGGTTACCACAAATTCCGTAAGGGAACATCTGTTGTCCCTCGCATTATTGGCGGGCTCTTTTGGAGTATTGGTATTCATCCTGTCCCGTTTTACGGATAGTGATGTACCGGTTTGGGATGCTGCGACCACCTGCTTTGCAATTACCGGAATGTGGCTGATGGCGCGTAAAAAACTGGAAAGCTGGGTTGCCTGGATCATTACAGACTTCATTTCCATCCCTTTGTATTTTCACAAAGGCCTCGTTTTGACCAGTGTACAGTTTGTAATCTTTACTGTATTGGCCTTTGGGGGGTATATGGCATGGAAACGTAGCCTGATGCGGGAATTAACAAGACAGAATCAAAAACTGGAAACCAGTTCGTGATCATACCGCTTGTACTGTGGCGTCCGGTTGATGGAACAGGTCGCTTTTACTGTTCCTGAGTCCGCTCAAAAAACCCGATTAAGTCGCCGGTGGTATACCGTATCCGAATCCGAGATTCCACGGCCTCATTAGAAGTTCCATCCCGAAGCCCGTTTGTGAGTGATTCATTGTTGAGGGGATATTTCAATCCCTCAGTTTGAATGCCCCCCACTTCTCCAGAAATGGGAAAGAGGGAAATAATAGCGCCCGGATCTATGTCAGTCTCAAATGCTTTTGGGATTAAGCGTATATAAAACGCTTCATCCACGAAGATGAGATCGTGGAAACGGGGAGCACATTGCTGAAGCACCGAAAGATTCTTGAGAGAGTGGTCCAGCCGGCGCCCTGTTGCCCCTAACACCACCACGTTCCTGAATGCTTCTTTATGTGCCAGGTTAAGGGCTTTTTCAAGATCGTTGGTCTCCTGGTCAGCGTCATGAATTACGGTGTATCCTGTTGGGTTGTGGTGTGAAAAACTGTCCAGATCGCCAATTACAATATCAGGGACAAATCCGGCATCCAGCAGGTGGTGCGCGCCTCCATCCGCACCAATCAGGTAGGTGTCTGGATTAACAAACTGATGTAAGAGCGGTTTGGAGGGTGGAAATCCGTTACAAACGATAAGAGCGTGTTTCATAGAAAAGCGTTCGGAGAAGGATCGAAAAAAATCACTCTAAAAAGAAGAGCAAAGCCGTACATTCCAATATGTACTCCGCTTTACTTACTGCTTTACTCACACATAAACGAGTTGCCGTTTTTTCTCACCTGCGACCCGATGGCGATTGCCTGGGTGCACAGGTTGCCATGTGTTTATGGTTAAAGAAAAATGGAATTGAAACAACGGCATTTAACGAGGATTCGGCACCTCCCAACTTAAGCTGGCTTACCGATATTGTACCTCTGGAGGTTCCGGCTACGGAACAGCTTACAGGATATGATGCATTTTTGGTGCTTGATGGAAATGCCCTGCATCGTTTCGGGAGCACGGCAGAAGGAATTTCCAGCTTGGGTAAACCCATATACATGATCGATCATCATCCCCAACCTGATGATATTTACGATGAAGCTATATCGGTCACATCGTCTTCTTCTACCTGTGAATTAGTGTATGGGTTATATCTGGAGCATGACGACACTCAAATTGATGAGCATGTTGCTAAAGCACTGTATGTAGGGCTGGTTACAGATACGGGCTCCTTCCAGTTTGACAGTGTAACACCGGCTACGATGAAGGCAGCAGCCGATTTGCTGAAAAGGGGAGGGTTCAAGCCTAACGAGGTGATCGAAAAAGTATACTCCACCCGTCCGTTAAAGCAGCTAAAGCTGCTAAGCCTGACGTTGGATACGATTCAGCTCCACTCTAACCAACAAATAGCCAGTATCTGCGTTACACAGGCCATGCTCAATAAAACCGGAACAACGAAAGAAGATACCGAGGGTTTTGTTGCGTATCCGTTAAGTGTAGAGGGTGTGAAAGCGTGTGTTCTTTTTCGTGAAGATGAAGACCGTATTAAACTCAGTTTGCGATCCCGTTCAGAAATCAATGTGAATGCATGGGCGCGTGAGTTACATGGAGGCGGGCACGAAAAAGCAGCGGGTGCCTGGCACTCTGGCCCTCTTGAAGATGCGATACGCGACGTTATGGACATTGGGCGCCGACAGTTAGAACAAACCGATAGCGTATGAGACGAATAGTTACTTTTGTATGGTTAAGTATTGGAATTTGGGGGTGTAATAAGGGTGACAATAACGAATTTGTTAAACCGGTCGTCGTAGCGGTAGAAGAACCAGCATCCGCGGTCAGCTTATCACCCGCGATGCCTTCCGGACCCAAACAGGCAACACCATCTGATAACCCAATTTCTGAAAGCAGAACTACTGCAATCACGAATGCCGTTGACGCAGCCAGCGATGCCATTGTAAGTATCACAGTGACCGAAGTTCAGAGAGGGTATGAAACCCGGTTCGATCCGTTCTTCTTTCGAAATTTCAATGTTCCTGTACAACGCGAAGTCAAAGGCATGGGGTCAGGTTTCATTATTAGTAAGGACGGACTTATCGTAACGAACGAGCATGTGGCCAGTCAAAATGCGACCAAGATAACGGTAGCCTTAAAGGGCGGAGAAACCTACGAAGCCAAACTTCTGGGTGCGGATGAACTGGCCGATTTAGCGTTGCTCAGGATCATTTCAGAAAAGGAAGATTTTCCCCATGTTAGGTTTGCCGATTCTGATCAGGTGATGGTGGGTGAATGGGCTATTGCGATGGGAAATCCCTTTGGATTGTTTGCAGACGGTCAACCATCGGTGACCGTTGGGGTTGTCAGTGCTACAAAGAGGGATTTTCGCCCCGATCCCGACGATCCGCGGGTCTACATCAATATGATTCAAACGGATGCTGCGATCAATCGGGGTAATTCAGGCGGACCACTTCTGAATAGTGACGGGGATGTGATGGGAGTGAACACCTTTATTTTTACAGGGGGTACCAGCAGTGGGTTTGTAGGACTCGGATTTGCCATACCCAGTAACCGGGTTCAGAAAATCATACAGCAATTGGAAAATTCAGGGGAAGTATCTCTCGATTTTGATCCCGGAATGCGCTTTGTACCCGTAACGCGCCAATTGATTTATCAAAACCCGAGGGTTCCACGTGTGGCGGGGCTGTTCATAACCGAAGTCAATAAAAATGGGCCAGCTTTCGAGTGTGGTATTATGCCTGGCGATATCGTCACCAAAATCGGAGAAGAGCGGGTAAGCTCCGAAATGCATGCCTGGGCCTTAATGAGAGAGTTTACCGAAGGGCAAACCATGGATGTTCAGTTATACCGGGAAGGGGAGCTGTACGAAACCAAGATGAAGCTCAGAAAACGGGTGAAGGGTAGGTAGAAAGCAATCAAAATGATGATCATCTAAACCAGGTGTCGCATAATAGGCTTAATGTGAAGGTATTTGGCCGCAGTGTATGGAACAGCCTATTTCTTTCTGCTCATAAACTGTTCCACTCGTTTGAAATGAGCGTCGCTTGTCCATAACTCCGCGAATGGTTCAATTTCCTTCTCTATGCGTTTCGCTCTCTCATCCAGAGCAGCATGATGCACACTTTTTAGGGTCTGAATATAATTCCGGTCGTTAACCAGGAGTGGTTCTGCCCATTCCAGTACACGGTCTCTGAAAGGTTCCTCATCTACGATATGATTAATCAGGCCCGTTTTTTTAGCATCGATGGCATCAATCACTTCGCAGCGTCCTAACCATTCCAATGCCTTCGATCGGCCTACCTGATCAATGAGTCGTGTTAATCCACCCCATCCCGGACTAAGATAGAACTTACCTTGTGTGTGGCCGAAACGGGCAAAATCCACACTTACCCGAAAATCGAAGGCAAGCATGGTTTCAATTCCTCCTCCGTAGGCATCACCGTTAATGGCGGCCACCGTCCAGCAGGGTAAGCGTTCAAGTTTATTTAGAATGGTGATCATCCGGCGCGAAAACTCCAGCGCATCTTCTTTGGATTGTACAGAATGGAACTTTTTTAGATCTCCTCCTGAAATGAAGGTGCTGGTTCCGGCACCGGTAAAGACGAATAGCCGTATCTCTTCGTTATTCCGGATCTCATCAACCAGAGCATCTAGTTGATCCATGGTTTCAAAGTCAATGGCATTACGGGCTTCCTTTCTTTCGTGGGTGGCCCAAACGGTATGCGTGTCTAGTAGCTGGTGTTTAATCATCCCATTCCCAATAAGTTCTAACGTTCTGTGTTGTAATATCTTGAAAGCACGACAAAAGTTCTTAGTATCTTGTCGCGTTCCGTCAAGAAAAAGCATTTTTTAACGAATGGATCTAACAACAAACGAACGGTTAAACTCCACCCTCTCCACATTACTAACCGATGCACGTCTTGCCCATATCTTAAATACGTATACCCATCAGGTGCTGATCACGTCGTCGTTTGGAACGACCTCGGCCTTGCTCCTGCATACGTTATTGAGGATTAAGCCGGATGTTCCGATCTACTTTTTAAATACCGGGTATCTCTTCAAAGAAACCTTGGAGTACATGCGACATCTGAAGGAATTGTGGAATCTGAATGTGATTGAAATCCACCCGGAAAAGCGCGAACACATTCTAACATTGAACGAAGAGCGCTGGAAAACAGACCCGGACGCATGCTGTATGGTGAATAAATCTATGCCCCTGAATGTATTGAAGCAGTCACACCGCATCTGGATTTCGGGGCTGATGGGGTATCAAAGTGAGTTTAGAGAGCAGTTGTCGATTTTTGAACCGAGAGCGGATATTGATCGCTTTTACCCTTTTATAGACTGGACTCCAGAGCTGGTGCAGGAGTATTTTGAGACCTTCCAGATTCCAAGACACCCTCTGGAAGGTCAGGGGTTTAGTTCTATTGGTTGTGTTCATTGTACCGCTAAAGGACCCGCCAGAACCGGGCGCTGGATTGATTCACAAAAAACGGAATGCGGACTGCATACCTGATTACTCGTAGCGTTTTGGCCTTTTTACTTTCGATTCATTCATAAGCCACTCCAGGTATTCGGGATTACCTTCACCTTCTGATAGAGGGAGGGAGATTACGCACGGACAGTCATAGGTATGATGGGTATTTACCCATTTTGTGATCGCCTCAACATTGGAAACATGGGTTTTGAGAATCAGCACCGCCTCAGTTGACGTTTCCAGTTGTCCTTCCCACCAATACATGGATTCCATACCCGGGAGGATATTGATACAAGCAGCCAGACGTTGCTCCAGAATTTGCTTACCCAACTCCTTGGCCTGGGTAACATCTTTCGTTGTGATGTAGACAAGACGAAGATTTTTGTACATAGCCGGATATTCTTAAGTCTGAACCAAAAAACCAACACCAGCTTTCGTATACCCGAGCATTTTTCTGTTTCGCGAAAACGAATGACTATTGTTCCAAAGGGGTCGCTTGTGGTCGATTAATTTTTAGTATGTATTTTGCTCGTTTATGTGGTGAACACACTTGCCCTCATTTCTAAAAACCCCTATCTTTGAAAGCTCTACTTGTTGCGAGAGTGGTGGAATTGGTAGACACGCTAGATTTAGGATCTAGTGCCTTAACCGGCGTGGGGGTTCGAGTCCCCCCTCTCGTACATCCCTTCTTACTTATCCTGTTTTAACATACTGAATAGACACCACTAAAGGAGAACACGTGGACATTTCTATACAAGAGCTTACCTCTGTAGATAAAGAGCTAACTTTAAAAGCCACCAGAGAAGACCTCCAACCCGAATTCGACAAAGCCTTTAAAAAGTACAAAACCCAGATTGCCCTGCCTGGATTTCGGCCGGGAAGAGTACCCATTGGTTTGGTTAAGAAACGATTTGGAAAAGAGATTGAGCTGGAAGAAATCAACAAATACATCCAAAAAGTATTTGAGACCGATGTCATTCCGGAATATAATCCCATCGGTGAAACCGAAATGCTTGATCTGCAATGGGAGAATGATGAGCTCGAAGCTACCTTTAAAATTGGCTCAACTCCACAATTCGAAGTAGCTGATCTTAAATCGCTAACGGTGAACAAAATGGTTCATGACGTTACAGACGCTGATGTGGAAGAGGAGCTGGAACGCACGCTGGAGCGAGAAGGTAACTGGGAAGAAGTGGATGCGAACATCACTAAAGAGCATAAACTCAAAGTAGACGTGGTTTCTCTCGACGAAAAAGGAGAAGAACTTGAAGGAGAAAAAGATGTTGATCAGGACATCGACCTTCGCCAGGATGCTGCCAAAGAATTTTTAGCGGCACTGGATGGAAAGAAGAAAGGGGATGTAGTAGATATGGAAGTTGGTGAGGAAGAAGAAAAAGATCGGTTTCGTGTTACCGTTAAGTCTGTTCACCAGTTGCATAAAGCCGAGCTCACGGAAGAGTTGATCAAAGCCCAAAGTAACGGTGAGGCTGCTACGGAAGACGAGTTGAAAAGCTATCTGAAAAGCCGAATGCAGCAGTATTACGATCAAACCACAGAAGATTTATTTAAAAGCGAAGTGGTAGACGTGCTGGTAAATGCGCATGAAATGGAGATACCCGAGGTATTTTTGGCCCAGGTCCAAAACGGTCAGGTTGAACAAATGAAGCAGCAGTATGGTGGTCAGTTGCCCGAAACCTTTGATGAAGAAGCCTATAAGGAGCAAATGAAAGAACGGGCTCAGCGTGAAGCGCAATGGTTTTTTATTAGCCAAAAGCTGCAAGAAATATTTGAAGATATCGAAATAAAGCCCGAAGATATTGATGGCTTTATTTCCGCTGAAGCTGCCCGATATGGCGTTGCTGTTGATCAGTTAAAGCAATACTACGCCAGCAACCCATCCATGTTGGAGCAACTGAGGGGAAGTATTCGTGAAAATAAAGTGTTCGAAAAATTGCAAGACGAAGTAAGCATTTCCGAACTGGATAAAGACGCTTATCGCGAGCTTCAGGAAAAGAAAGCCCAATAACCTGCGTTTACCCACTATGATTAAGCAACCCATTTTCGAACAACCATTATTAGAAACAGGCACTCCCATCCAGAATAATCTGGTACCTATGGTCGTGGAATCCACCAGCCGAGGAGAACGTGCTTACGACATCTATTCCCGTCTTCTGAAAGACCGAATCATCATGTTGGGCACCCCAATTAATGATGCTGTTGCCAGTTCTATCATGGCACAAATGCTGTTTTTAGAATCGGAAGATCCTGAAAAAGACATCAATTTTTATATCAACAGTCCAGGTGGAGTCGTTTCTTCCGGTTTGGCCATTTACGACACCATGCAACACATTAAATGTAATGTAGCCACTACCTGTATGGGAATGGCAGCCAGCATGGGTGCGGTGTTGCTTACTGCAGGCACGAAAGGCAAACGCAGTTGTTTACCCCATTCCCGTGTTATGATTCACCAGCCACTGGGTGGCGCACAAGGACAGGCCAGCGATATTGAAATTGAAGCACAGGAAATTATTCGCATTAAAAAAGAACTGAGCCAGGTATTAGCCGATCATTCCGGGAATAGCGTGGAACGAATTATTGAGGATTCGGACCGGAATAATTGGATGAGTGCACAAGAAGCGAAAGATTATGGTTTAGTTGACAACGTAATCGTCCGAAAACCTACTGAAAAATAGCGCATATTTAAGTAGTTTTAGTTTCTATGAGCGATAAAGAAAAAAACAACGATATAGTACACTGCTCCTTTTGCAGCAGGTCGAGCCTGGAAGTGAATAGTATGGTAGCCGGCCCAGGCGTTTATATTTGTGATCGTTGTGTTGAGGATGCGTCAAGCATCATAAAGAGTGATTTAGCTTCTTTGGCCCGGCGCAGAGAGAAAAGCTACCAACCTTTACTCAAGCCCATAGAAATAAAAGCCCGCCTGGACGAATATGTTATTGGTCAGGAACAGGCAAAAAAGACCTTATCCGTAGCTGTTTACAATCACTACAAGAGAATAAGCGGCGATCATACCGAACTGCTGGATGATACCCGGATCGAGAAAAGTAACATCATGATGCTTGGGCCTACAGGTAGTGGTAAGACATTACTCGCCCGGACCCTTGCAGAAGTGATTGACGTACCGTTTACCATTGCAGATGCTACCGTACTAACCGAAGCCGGATATGTAGGTGAAGATGTGGAGAGCATATTGAGCAACCTGCTGCAATCGGCCGATTATGATGTGGATCGGGCTAAACGGGGCATTGTATATATCGACGAAGTGGATAAGGTGGCCCGAAAAAGTGATAACCCTTCCATTACCCGTGATGTAAGTGGTGAGGGTGTTCAACAAGCGCTGCTCAAAATTTTAGAAGGTACGGTTGCGAATATCCCCCCTAAGGGAGGGCGAAAGCACCCGGAACAGAGTTTTATTCAACTGGATACGTCCAATATCCTGTTTATCTGTGGGGGTGCGTTTGCAGGTTTGGAAGAAATTATTGCCCGTCGACTTTCTAGTAGCTCCATGGGATTCCATACG
>JBCBST010000108.1:0-11096 GCA_039819115.1 Bacteroidota bacterium | reverse complement strand
CCTATCTGCCAGATGGTGCATGATGAACAAGTCCTGACTGAAACCAAAACCGTAGGCTATTCCCCGGATGATGAATACAACATATGGTATAATGGAAAATTAGTTCGTGGTACACTGAATACGTTTAACTACAAAAAATTTATAGGCAGCTCCTGGCTCGGTTTTTTTGAGAACTATATCATTCCTTCTGTAGAGCATCGTATTCAATACAACACTCCCATCACGAGCGTAACCTATTCAGCGGATGAGGTTTTACTGGCATCCGAAACGCAGAATTTTATTGCCGATAAGGTCATACTTACCTGTCCGGTTTCACTGCTAAAAAACAACGAAATTCAGTTTAATCCACCCCTTCCCAAAGCTAAGCAAGAGGCTCTGGATAAGGTGACGATGTGGGATGGGTTTAAAGCCTTTTTTGAATTCGAACAGAAGTTCTATCCTGCATTCATTGATTATGTAATCCGACCTGAGACCGATGGGCAAGTCTCGCTATATGATGCGTCCTGGGGACAGGAAAGTGACCGACACGTACTCGGTTTATTCTCCGTTGGTAAACCGGCCGAAGCATATCGCAATCTTGACGATACCGCGTTTAAAAAACGCCTGCTAACCGAGTTGGATGTTATGTTCGAAGGGCAGGCAACCAAACATTACATCAAACACATTACACACAGTTGGTCATCAGAGGCGTATGCTCAAGGGGCATACATCAGTGATTATGCCAAACCCAAAACTGTTTCCAGGCTTCAAAAACCTGTTAAGAATACCCTTTACTTCGCCGGTGATGCCTATACCAACGGGCTTGACTGGGGGAATGTACATAATGCGGTTCAATCGGCATCTGAATCTGTACTTAACCTGTTAAACCATTAAAAACTAATGAAGATCATTCTGATATCCTGTTTTTTAATTCTACCTCATGTATTGCATGCTCAAAAAATTGATAACATTCATTTTTATACTACTTGGTCATTAGATAAATACTCAGAAAACGGGGAATACTATTTCCCACCAAAAAAAGAACGAGGAGACTATATTTCTTTAAATCCGGATATGACATTTACTTCAAAAGCAGAGGGAAAAGACAGTAGCGGAACCTGGATATTCAATGCAAATGGTAAATATATAGAGCTTAAAAGTGCCAGCGGAGATATAGAGAAACTATACATTCATTTTCTTTCTGATAAGTCCATGATTGTCACTTATGATGTAGATAAATACAGACTCTGGCATGTGCATTATGTTTCTAAGGCCTAGTTTTTTAATCTATAGCTGGATGTTCATGGTCTTTTTATTGCCTTTCATAAGTTCCTGTTATGCACAAGAACATCTGTCGTTACGAACGCTTCCGTTTTCTCCCTCCACTCCTGAACCTGTTTTTGTGGAACGGGTTATGGATGATCGATTAATAAAGAGTTTAGGGGTTCATAAAAACCTGACCAATAATGACGTTGAGCTATTCTTGGCGGGTGGCGCTGAGCAGTCGGTTCAGGATTTCTTTAACACCTCTCTCCCTGAAAAAGAGGGGGGTATACCCATTGTTATTTCCATTCGTGCATTAAACGTGCAAGAGTCTGTACGAAGGATGAACAGAGGCATCACAAGTGTTGCACGAACACACCTATCCCTTGTTTTTTATGAGATGAGGTCTGATTCTCTGAAAGAACTCTATCGCATTAAACATAATGAAGATGCCGTTTTTGAGCTGGGTGACCGAGAAGCTATATATGCAACACATGAGAAAAGAATCCGGGCTGCCCTCGAGTACTGCATGCATTCCTTTTTGAACACCTATCACCAGGTAAAAGCAACGCTTAATGACTCAGATTTCAGACCGCTTTCTCAAAATGAACGAATTGATATCCGGCTGGGCGACTGGTATAACCTGGTAACCCTTAAAGCCATCCGGAGTCGCTATCTTGAGGGGTACGGGATTAGCTATACCGGCTTTGTCGACAACAGTAAAGGACTTATCCGTCCCTATGAGACCTCATTTGAAATCGCATGGGCAAGACCGGATGTGGCAGAAGACAATGGATTCAACCACGTAAATTCCTTCGTTTTCAGACCGGAATTATACTTTTTCTACAAAAAATTATTCCAGGGAACCTATGCATCTATGAGTGCTAATGTACCGGTTGGATTTGAGTTGCTTGAAGACCTGGAAGGGAAGAATTCGGTAAACTTTGTTATTGGGGTTGGTGCAAGCCAGGGTTTACGATTTATACCCTGGCGCAAAAAGGGCATTGTGTTTGGAGCAGATGTGCTTCAGCAGTTGGAAACATCCAAAGTATATCGCTTTGACCTCGGTATAGAATTGGTATTAGGCTTTAATTTTTGAGTACTCATCATGTATCATCCAAGATTGTACGGAAGTTTTTATGACATGGGATTTAAGTACGGAAGTATGCTCTACCAAAAAGCAAACTTCCAACTACCCGAAATCAGTGAAGCGAAACGTGAATTCGGCCTCGCCTCCTACGCGGAGTTGCAGCAGTTTTATCCCGAAGTGATTGATGAGATAGAAGGTTTCGCGAAAGGAATTCATGATCAGCCGGAACGGCTTGGGGCATTTCTTCTTAGCCTGGGCGTATTTAACACCACGGGACAATGCAGTGTGTTTGCATTCAAAAACAGCACCAGTGTCGTTGTTGGCAGGAATTACGATATGCTTTTCCGGTTCAAAAAATTTACGGAGAGTAGCTTAATCGCTGCCTCGGATAAGTTTTCTTATATCGGTCAGTCTGATGTATTTATTGGGCGATCCGATGGGATAAATGAAAAAGGTCTTTTTATCGCCATGTCATTTGTTGATGGAACTGAAATTCAGCCCGGGGTCAGTTTTCATTTTATAATCCGAAGGGTTCTTGAGGAGTGCAGCACAACCAAGGAAGCGTTAAAGCTTATTGAAACTGCAAAGATATCCTCAGCTGGTAATTTCCTGGTTGCAGATACATCCGGTGAGATAGCGGTAATAGAAGCGGCCACTCAAAAAAAGGAAATCCGGCGACCGCTAAACAATAAACCGTTTGTATCCATAACCAACCAGTTCGTTACGGAAGAAATGAAGCCTTTCGATGCCGGTAACGTCGGGTGGAGTAAAAGCTCCGAACGGCTGCATGCACTGAATAATCGCTTAATGCATGTTGATGAATTAACCATTTCTGATGCAAAAGAAATCGTATCCGATACATGCATCTGTCTGGATTTAAAAAAAGAGCAATTCGGTACCATTTGGTCCGTGGTTGCAGATTTGAACACACTGCATATTGAGAGAGCTGAGACAAAACCTAAACCGACCAATTTTAAACCGGAAAACAGGCTGAACTGGTGGTTAAAAAAGAAAGCGGGCTGATATCTCCATACTGCTCAATGATATGCTTCTTATTGAAACGGTTAGATTATGACCTCCGGGTTTGATTCTAACTCCCAAAATCCCCACACTCTATCTTTCATACCATCAATAAATAAAGGGATTCTTATGAAACTTGGAGCTTTTTCCGTCAGCCTTAGCGTTAAAGACTTAAATGAATCAAAAGCGTTTTACGAACATCTGGGGTTTCATGTAATGGGTGGTGATATGGACAAAAACTACCTCATTATGAAAAATGAACGTACGTTAATCGGGCTGTTTCAAGGCATGTTCGAGGGTAACATACTCACCTTTAATCCGGGCTGGGACGAAGATGCCCAGAATCTTGAAGAGTTTGACGATGTCAGAGCAATACAAAAACACCTGAAAGCCAATAACATTAACCTGATCAGTGAAGCCGACGAAGCATCTTCAGGGCCTGCCAGTTTCGTACTTACCGATCCTGACGGCAATATGATTATGCTGGATCAGCACAGGTAAACTGCTATTCTGATTCGTTTACAAGAAAAGCCGACCCTTATTCAGAGCCGGCTTTCGTGTTCACCACTTTGATGAGTCTATGAGCGTAGAACCCAACCTATAGTTTGAGAACGTTTTCGTATTCTTCTACCGTAGCGTTATCCAGACAGCACTCGATGATTTGTGCTCCGACAGGATCAAGCGTGTCTTCCTGGAATTTGCTCAACGTTTTAACGAAGAAGTCGTGCAGTATTTTTGCTCCGGCATCGTATGCTTCGACCCCTACTTCTTCCTGATGCTGTACCTTTAGCAACCATTTCGGAATCTGGAGTCCTTCGACCTTCATTCTGTTTAAAGAATATCCAAGCAAACTACATCGCGAAGCACTTAGCTGATCTTCAGGGAAGTTTGCACTTCCTTTCCGGGCCAGATACTCTCTACTTACCCACTGTGGCATGAAACTGGTTTTCCACGCTCCGATGTATTGGTTTGGAGTCAGAATGTACTTCACTTCCGGAGTACTGCGAATCTGATCAAGCAATAAGTTAGCCTGAGCCACCCGTTTACCGGTAGCGAACGGCCAGTAGCTTCCCACTCCTTCACTACTGATACCCTGCGTATTGATGATACTTGGATTTGCATGCCCCCGGGGAGCTACTAATCTCCATAACCAGGCAAGTGAAGGTGGCAACAAGTGCATGATTCCCACTATTCCATAGTTCGGATTTTCACGGGTGCTGGGCGGCGTTCTTAAACCGATGCTACGAATATCAATGCTGATGGGCTCGGAATACACACCCGGAAAATGTTCCCTGGGTATGATAACCCGTGGATTAGGACACGGTACTCCTGGTTCATCTTCAATATGATCCCAAATCATAGCTCTTCCGCCAGGTACCGCCTCAATATTCAAGAACAAGAGGGGTTCTTTTGGCTTAGCCGTAATTTTTTCGAGTACTTTATCGGTTCCATACTCCGAAATGTGATCCACCCGGACAAACCATGCATCTTCAGCATCGATAAGGGACAACTTACCATTTCCATTTTGCAGTTTGGGATGGCAAAGTGCCATATCGTCGGTTACGGGTTCCAGATCGCATGTCCGCGGAAGCTCCAGGGTGCGTTTTTCACCGTTCAATACGTTCTCTCCAAGTAGCAAACTTCCATCTACCTGCCGGTGAGGTTGTTGCAACATTTCGCTTTTTCCACCGCCACTGGCACCTTCATGCATGATGTTAATAACGCTATCATACGGAGTGATCACTCTTACAGAAGAACAGTGAGCCGTTACCCAACCTTCACGTTCACCCTGACCAATAAGCATGCCGTATACCCCTTTCTTGGCACTTGGACCGGGGTATAAGTTATAGGAAAACATCTCGTACTTACCAGGAATACGATTATGAACTACAACCTGTTTGCCTTCAAAGTGAGTATGTCTGAATGGAGGAGCGGTGTAAATAACTGCTTCGGGTTCGAAACCTTCCGGCAGATCATTCGGGTCTAAAATGCCCTGAAGCAGAGCTAATCCCAGGCCAAAAAAGCCTGCATTTGCCGGGATAACAGCCACTGCGGGATATCCCATACCTTCCTGACCGGCGTTGAAATAAAATATCCCCAGATCCTGGGTCTTAAGCCATTCGAAGGTCTCCGCTCTCAATGTTTCGAAGTCGTAACCGAACCGATCTTTAAACTTAGGTTTGTCTGTGGGAAAATCGTCTGCAATCACCATACAATTAGGGTCCCGACGTCGCATATATACTTCCTTGTAGTTCGCGGCAATACCGTTTTTTCCGCGCACTACGTCAGCTTCCAGGAAGCTGGTACCGTCTGGTAAATCATACCGGACCTCATGTACATTGTTGTTCCCTTCAGGAACGGCAAGTTCAACTAATTCCTGTGCATTTTTTGCAATCGTAACACTGGGGGCAGCGTCTAACAACTCTTGAAGTTCTGTTATGCTCCCGCACAGTATTTTATCTGGGTGCATGCCTACGCTTTCCATATCATCATCCTTTTTGGTTAATAGTAAACTGGCTTCATGTTCGAAATGACTGGAGTCGGATAACCGACCCAGACATCCCTCATAGATTCACCCCCATTCTACACCTTCATTATGTGTTTTTTATGAAGATTTTTGAAGCTCAATATTATGAAATTGTATAGCGATCTATACTTCTCAGAAAAGCGCTTTTTTTATAAGATTAAAACAGCCTGCGCGGCACACACGTTTTCTCTGTTCCCTAAAACTAGATTAAACTCTTCTGCCGCACGCTATACCGGGCCAGGTATTCCTTCATCTTGATCTTTTTTCGTGTGCTGTCGCTACTCATAAAACGAAGCTTGCCAAATACCGGTCGTTCGGTCCAGGCGCGGTCGAACCTACCAAGACACCAGAAAATCCCGGAATAGCTATTGGGATCTCTCCCATCAACGGCATACTTGTTGTTAAGCTCGATCAGGTATTCCAGGGCTGTTTCATAGTCCGGCGTCCATTCAATAATCTTCTTACCCCAAAGCATGCGCAGATAGTTATGCATCTTACCCTCCGTGCGTAGCTCGGTTTGTGCAGCATTCCAGATTTCATCGTGTGTTCTGGACTCGGCAAGTTCTTCCAACGAGTATACATACTGTCGTTTATCCTGGCGATGTTCATCTAATGTTTTATGCACCCAGTCGGGAAGACTTTCAAACTTATCATAATCGGGTACATGATGAGCAAAATGAAAGCCTACTTCTCTCCATGTTATGACTTCATCCAGAAATCCCTGGACGCTTTTATCACCATTGAAAAAGCCGGTGTTCTTTCCACCGTTAGCGGTCAGGTTATCTAACGACCAGCCTGCCGGTTGTCGTTGTAAGGCCGCCTTAACGATTTCATACTCACTGATCTTCCCAAAATGCAACCACGGGCTCAACCCACTGGCTTTTTTTGCATCGGGATGATTTCGCATTTCATCATATTCCATCAAGTCAAACCGAATAAATGAATCCAGCCTTTCTAACGCGCCTGCACGGGTACCATCCATGTCTACAAACCCTACAGTATGATCAATGGGAAGCCCGGATATGGATTGCTCCATATCTTCAAAAAATGGCTCTGCCAACGGATATGATGCTAGGAAATCACTCGGTAATACGACTTCATCCCTGTTGATCAGATCATCCAATGGATTTTCTTTTGGAGGGTGTTCATATCCTTCCCGAAAATGCTTTTGCATTACCTTTCTAAAAATGTACGCTGAATACGGAGCTTTTTCTGTAACCCCCAATGGGATAATGCCATTACTATCCACCGTGATGTATGGTATGGAAAGCCTTGGGGCTACCCGCTCATTATGCTGTTTAATGATATAGACCGGGTACTCATCGGAGATGATGGTACAGGCGCGATCTGCCAGCTGATAGAATAATCCTTTGCCCCCTCCCGACGTTGGTTCAATGTAAGTGAATATAGACACTCCCTGTTGTGCGCACTGTTCCAGGTTCTCTTTCATCCCCTGCATAATGAATTTATGAAACCGATCGGAGGCCCATGGATAATCTACACTTAACGCCTCGTAAATGAGAAGGGGTTTATTCAGTTTGTTTGCCCATGCAACGGCGTACTCAAGCGCGTAATTATAATGGAGGCGTCGGTTAATCTGCATCCAGTATAGCACATATTCCCCGTCCGGATTCGGTTCGTTGCTATTCCTGGTAAAGGTGCGGTAACTATTTATGTTTTTCATGAAAGGGCATCTCTGATTGTGTACAGCAAACGAAATGCCCCTCATATGAATTCCGGGTGAGGAACTAAAAAAATCGTACTCAAATAATTCGTGCAAGGATTAAATCACCCGTTAAGCTTCTATTTACGAATATCCCCTTTCCAGTGCCTTGATAAACTGCTCGCTGCTTTCAATGATGGTCGATTGTTCTTCCGCCGATTTTTTGTTCCACATGTTTACCATGAAGTTTGCACGTCCATTTTCTGTGAACGTTTCTCTTTGCTCCTGCACAAAATTCCAGTACAAATAGTTAAAAGGACAGGCCGTTTCGCCGGTTTTCTCTTTTATTGAATAGGCGCAATGTTTACAATAGTCACTCATCTTATTGATGTAATTACCCCCTGCCACGTACGGTTTACTGGCCAAAATCCCGCCATCTGCAAAGGTAGACATCCCCAGAACATTGGGTAAAACAACCCATTCATAGGCATCCACATAGGCAAGATGGAACCAATCATTTAATTGTCCTGGATCAGTCCGTGTCAGGTTACTGAAATTGCTGAGCACCATCAGTCTGGGAATATGATGAGAATATCCATCCTCCAGAACCGGTTTAACGCATTCGCTCATGCATTTCATCTTCGTTTCTCCAGACCAGTACAACGATGGCAGGTCTTCCTGAAACCCGAAGTAATTGGCTTCACGTACATCCGGCATCATGGCTTCATAATACACGCGGATGTATTCTCTCCACCCAATAATCTGTCTTATGAACCCTTCCACGGAATTGAGTCTCGCTTTTCCTTCTTTGTACGCTTTTTCAGCTGCATCACACATTTCTCCGGGCAATAGTAATCCTGCATTCATGTAGATGGAAAGCATAGAATGATAGATCGTGTGCTTGCCTGATGCCATTGCATCCTCGTAGGGTCCGAAAAGATCTAATCGTTGGGTAATAAATTCATCCAGCTTTGCTAACGCCTGATCGCGTGTAACAGCAAGATCAAAATCCTCATCGCTTCCGAAATGATCTCCGAAATAAGCTTTTCCCAATTCAATCACTTCTTCTGTAATCTCGTCTACCGGGGTTGATTGTATTACGGGAGTCTGATGCTTAGCAGGTAGTTTTTTTCGGTTTTGCTCATCATAATTCCATTCCCCACCTTCCGGATGGCTGCCGTCCATTAAATACCCGGTTCGTCTGCGCATCTCCCGATAAAAGAATTCCAGTCTCCACCCGTCTTTTACCTTTTCCTTGAATTCATCGGCATCCGTGAGAAAAAAACCGTTAGGGATTTCCTCGCTTGGGTTTGGCAATTCATGAGCTACCGCTTGTATACGTTTTCTGGTATCCCATTCAGAAGGAGTCATGAAGCTAAACTCTAGAGACGTATTTGCTGAGAGGACCTCCCAAATTCCATCATCAAAATGACCATTCGTAGCGTGGTAACAGACCGGAAACCCCGTGTTACAACACTCAATAGCGAAGTGTCGCATCGCACTAAGAACAAAGATCAGCTTCTTTTTGTGATAGGGTAAAGATTGCCCTTTCTTTCTGGATTCAATAAAAATCAGTAAGGGTTTTTCCTCCCTTATCCAATCCGGCCACGCGCTCATGTTCAGTTGGTCATGAAGTATAAAAACTGCTTTTTTATGTTCTGAGACATCGATTTTTGAGACGCGTTGATCGATGTTCGAAAGGAAAGGACGTTGGCTCATTTCGTTACTTTTATTCTGGGTAGGTAACTATGGAACTCATTATTCAATTCCTTTTTAAAGAAAAGAGCATTGCACTTTGAATTAATACTATTATCTTAGTACTAAGAAATTCATATTCAACTCTACTGTGTTTAATGTTAGCTTTCATTACTGACATCACCCCGGAACCAATGGAGAATTCTAAATGAGCCGATCATGGATGCCTCTTGGCAAAACTGAACTTGAAATCATGAATCATATGTGGGAGCTCGAAGAAGCAACCGTTTCCCAGATCCACAAGCGTATCCTGGAAAAACGAGAAGTTGCCTACACCACAATCATGACCGTGATGAAAAACCTCACGGATAAGAAAGTGCTCAAATACCGGAAAGAAGGGGCCAAGTATGTATATACACCCGTCAAAATGCCGGATCAGCTTAAAGAAAGGCTGGCCTCCGATATTATTAATGCCGTATTCAAAGGTTCCGCTTCAGCACTGATTCAGACCCTTGCGAAACAGGAAAAACTGAGTGACCAGGAGAAAAAGGAGATCCGGGATATTCTGGATAACATGGAGGGTCAGTCATGAGCTTCGTTTTTGATCTTGCACAATCTGTAGGAACATTTACACTCGAGGTGCTTTGGTTTCCTTTACTCGTGTGGACTGTAATCAGTGGATTGCTCGTACTTCTGGTCAGAAAAACAACGGTTCTTGCCCCCTTGTATCACTATCACATCCGGGTTGCCATGTTATTTGCCCTTCCCCTGGGTATATCGGGAGTTGCTTTGTTATCTGCTATTTCAAAATTGATACCTGAGACGCATTCCTCCATACAGGCCATTACCTATTCGGTGTATGCTCCCATCTATATCCAGCTATCTCCTGCCACAGAAACAAGCTACTCGCTGTTAAGTGAGTTAACGGTTAATCATGCGGTGGGCATAATCACTATTGGATTACTGGTTATTTCGGTCGTCTTTCTGATTCGGCTGACTGCAGATTTTGCCCGACTCCAACGCATTCGTTCTGCGGTACCGGGTTCATCCATCAATCAAATTGAAGGATTCGAAGAGTATGATGCGAACATCAAAGTTGCACACATTCGCGATGATGTTGTCCCTTTCACTTTTGGTTGTTTTAACCCGGTCATCATACTTCCCGAATCACTTAAGCAGGATACCGACAAGCAAGCTTTAACCCTGCGACATGAGTTGGTTCATATTGAACGGCAGGATTATGCGTTGCAGCTTATCATCACATTCATTCGTTCTGTATTCTGGTTTCACCCTCTCGTTTCCTTTCTGGAAAAGGAAATAGAATTACATCGTGAAACCTCCTGCGATCTTCAGGTTCTCAGCAGTTCTGCATCTTCTGCCAAAACCTACGCAGCCATGCTCTACGAGCTTAGCCTTTCCCCTTCTCCAAAACTGAGCGTTACCGTTGGCATGGCCCTTTCTCCTTCAACCCTTAAACAACGACTTCAACTTATGACTTCCTCCAGTACTTACATCCAATCACTTAAAAAAAGCATGGCTTTGCTTATGCTTGTAACGGTAAGTGTTATGCTACCTATGGCGTGTTCGGATTTGACAAATCAAAATGCCGATCTGCCGGAAAGCCTGAGTGATGGTACACAGCCACCAATCAGCCTGAATCTTTCGTCTAAGAACAGTGAGAATTATATCGTTTACGTGGACGGAAAACAGGTAGAGCATGAGTCCATAAACTCCATAGATGCAAATGATATCCAGTCGGTTACGCTAAACAAATCGGAAGAAGGAAAAAGTACCATCCGTATTATAACGAAAACCAATTCGGACAAAAACTCGTCTTCCACAAAAGTAAACGTCTTCAC
>JBCBST010000107.1:0-11288 GCA_039819115.1 Bacteroidota bacterium | reverse complement strand
CCGGAACCTGGTTCTGATACAAACGGGTAACAGAAGTTCCACCAAAATCATCGAGTAAGCCGTTATCTTTATATAATTTAATATAATCGAATGGTACCTGGTTTTGATATAGATTCACTAATGAAGTACTGCCAAAGTCATTAAGGAGACCGGCTTGTTTAAATTGCTGGACATATTCTGTAGGTACATTATTCGAATACAATCGGGTAATGGAAGTACTGCCAAAGTCACTGAATACACCGGCCTGACTCAGCTCGTTCAGGTATGCAATAGGTACCCGCGCTTCATACAGTCGGGTAGCCGATGTTCCGCTAAAATCGTCCAGGAATCCGGCATTGTTTAATTGTTCCAGGTAATCGGTATAGCTGCCCGATGTGTTTGGAGGTAAAGGGGTGGCAGGTGGTGCAGTTATAGTTGGAGCCGGCACAGGGGCTGGAAGCGCTGAGGGCGCGTTTCGTTCAACAAAAACTACGGTTGGTTCATCCTGGGCGCCAAAGAAAGAGGTAATATAGGTAACCGGTTTCCAGTCAAGCGTCCATAATGCAATGGTAGCTGCAAGAAGAAAAAGTATGGCTGCGTTACGGAAGAAATAGCCATTTCCATCCTCCTCAGGCTCTTTATTTTGTTCCCCGGCAGCTTGTTCCTCTAGATATTCATCCAGGTCGAATCCGTCATCTGGATGTAAGTTATTCTTTAATGAAGATGGTTTGATCTTGCCCTTTTGTGTCATAACGATAAGTTAAATTCCAGAAGTAGGACGAACGATTCTAAGCGTTTGTTTCGGTATTTCTTTGATAAGTAACAGTAAAAGGAAGTGTATTACAGGTTATAGATCTTTTTGAGCAATGCAGAATGTACTCACACCAAAAGGAAACCAGGATGCATGAAGCTGAGTGTTTTCCCAACGGAGTAACCGGGTGAGCACATTGTTTATGACTGGGCGTGGCAAGCTTAAGTCATCCTCAAGCTCTGTCGCTGCTTTACCGGTGCTTAACCATCGTTTTATAATGCGAACAAAGGCAATTGCTGGAAATAAGGTACTGTTCCAATATCCCGATTTTTTGATCGTAAACCCGGCTTTCATAACCCCGGTAGATAGAGAACGCTTGGTGTATCTTCGAAAGTGATGGTTTACTTCGTCATGAGCACTCCACAAGCTCATGAAAGCAGGAACAAATACGATAAGGGTTCCTCCTGGTTTTAACACACGCCACCAGTGTTCAAGAGCTTGCTGATCATATTCCATATGCTCGAGTGAATCGGATGCAATGAGAATATCGAAATAATCGTCTTTGAAGGTGAGGTTACTTCCGTCCATTACCCAGGTCTGTTTGAAACCCGAAGCCTGGGCTTCCGATATGGCGGGTTCACTAACATCTATGCCAAACAATTGAGACTTCACAAAACCCATGGACTCTAAATCTGTAAGAAGGTGTCCCGAAGCGCAGCCTACGTCCAAAATCCGGGATTGGTCATAACCTTGAACAAATCGAAGTACGGCTTCACGACGGGTTTTGAACCACCAGTGATTGGCTTCCAGTTCATGATACTTTTGTTCGTAGGCTAATTCCAAGGTAGGTTATTTAAATCCACGTTTCCTCCAGTGATGATGATACCCACTTTTTTTCCGACAACATCAATTTTTTTCTCGAAGATAGCAGCCACTGGCACCGCACACGATGGTTCAATGATGATTTTAAAGCGCTCCCAGATATAGCGCATAGCCTCTACAATAGAGAACTCGCTCACGGTTACGATGTCGTCCACTTTTTCTTTAATAATCCGGAAAGGCAGTTCTCCCAGAGAGGTGCGAAGCCCATCAGCTATGGTGTCCGGATTTTGAACGGGAATTAACATTCCGGCTTTGAATGATCGGTAGGCATCATCTGCCTGTTCAGGTTCTGTTCCAATAACCCGGATTGACGGATTCAGAGCCTTAGCCGAAATAGCAGTACCACTTAACAATCCACCACCACCGACAGGAGTAAGTAATAGCTCCAGGTCAGGGTTCGATTCAAGAAACTCAAGTGCTGCAGTTCCCTGCCCACATATAATTCTGGCGTCATCGTAGGGATGGATGATAACGGCACCGGTTTTTTCCACTACTTCCTGCAACACGGATTCCCGCGCTTGGAGTGTGGATGCACAAAAGGTGATAATAGCACCATAATCACGTACAGCCTCAATTTTTACTTTTGGGGCATTTTCTGGCATCACAATATGAGCTGGTATGCCTCTCATTTTTGCTGAAAGAGCAATAGCTTGTGCATGATTACCCGAGGAATGCGTGGCAACTCCTCTTTTTGCATCCTCATCGGTCAGAGAAAATACAGCATTACACGCTCCACGAAATTTAAAGGCTCCTACTTTTTGAAAATTCTCGCACTTCAGAAAAATCTGAGCTCCTGTCCGCTCATCCAGTGATGAACTACGAAAAACTGGGGTTATATGTCCATGCGTTAAAATTCTAGCATGAGCCTTTTTGATATCTTCAATGGAAGGAACTTCAGTAGTCATTGTCATATGCCATATTTTGTAAAGAATAACGTTCTCCGGCACCACCTTCCAGTTTGGAACGGTACCAGGCGATAAGGATTGAAAGATGAAAAAAATAAGGGCACGATTTTAAACTCAAAATAAGTTCGTAGCTTTTTATAAATCATGTGGAGGTTGTATTGTACACATTCCGAGTTTTCGGATCGGCTATCTTTTTTTTATGTATTGGATGTTCATTATTTGCACAGTCCATTGAGCTACAAAGACTTCAGGGAGAAGTTGTTCTTGATGGGGTGATTGATGAGCCTGCATGGGAATCCATCGAACCCTTTAAAATGGTTCAATACGAACCAGTTTATTTGGCAGAGCAATCAGAGAAAACCGAAATCAGGGTAGCTTACGATGATGCGTTCATCTACGTTGCCGGCAAGATGTTTACAAAAGATCCGGCTGATATTCGTGCGAACTCACTAACCAGGGATAGCTATAGTGGCGGAGATGTCATGGCTATTATCCTCGATCCGTTTAATGACAACGAAAACGGGATGTGGTTCTTAACTACTCCTGCAGGTATCATGATCGATTTTGCGATCTCGAACGATGCGGAGCGGGTTGGAGGTCAGGGGCCTATAAACAGCGATTGGAATACCTTCTGGACGATTGCAACAACACAAGATGAAAACGGGTGGTATGCTGAGGTTCGGATTCCGTTTTGGAGCGTGGGATTTCAGGATGAAAACGGCCTCGCTGAGATGGGAATGATCGTATACCGTTGGCTGGCAGCAAAGAACGAACGTCATATCTACCCGGATATTCCGCCTAACTGGGGATTGGGAAACGCAAAACCTTCGCAGGCTCAGGATATCCTGCTCAAAGGGGTGGAGAATCGACGACCCGTCATTGTAACACCATATGGGTTAGGGGGATATAACCAGTTTAATCAGCTAAATGCAGATTCTTCCGGCTATGGATTTGATAATGACCTGAACCGTGAATTTGGGTTCGATATCAAATACAACATGACCAGTAATCTGACCCTTGATATAACCTATAACACGGATTTTGCTCAGGTTGAGGTAGACGATCAACAGCTTAATCTTTCCCGGTTCTCACTCTTTTTTCCGGAGAAGCGACAGTTTTTCCAGGAACGCTCGAATCTGTTTGCTTTTAACTTCGGTAACAACAGAACCTTCTATAGCCGAAGGATCGGGTTAGATGAAACCGGAAACCCGGTACCGATCATTGGAGGCGCCCGGCTAAGCGGACGTATAGGAAAATGGGATATCGGGATGCTGAATCTGCAAACAGCAAGAACGGGTGAGGTTTCTTCCGAGAATTATGGTGTACTTCGATTACAGCGAAATTTCCTGAATCGTAACTCCCGTTTTGGAGGAATGTTTACCTCTGTATTGGGCGAAAACGGTGAGACCAATATGATGTATGGCGGTGATGTTACATTAAACATATTCAGAGACGATTTTATCGTGTTCAGGGGGGGAAGAGTATTTGATTCTGAGCTTAGTTCATCGCTGAATCAGGATTTTGAACAAACGTCTGCACTTCGGGTGGTATGGGAAAAACGCGCTAATAATGGGTTCTACTACCGGCATCTTGCATCCCGTATTGGCAATGAGTTTGATCCTGGTATTGGTTTTGTTCCACGCCGGGATATCATGGTAAGTTTAGCCAGTGTGGGATACGGATGGTTTTGGCCGGATCGGTCCTTTATCCGAAACTCTAATATCGATTTTTCATTGTTCGATACCTGGGATAATCAAAGCTTTTTTGATGATGATGGCAGAGTGGATGTTACGTTTTCGGATGTGTTAAACCTTCGGAGACGGATACAGGGTGAGTACAGTATGCAAACGAAAAGAGGGGATCAGTATAGCCTTAGCGTTACCCAGGAAGATGAGTTAATTCGGGATATCGATGAGTTTCGGATCTTGGGTGAGGTTGCTGTTTTTCAGGATTCCTATCGCTGGGTTGAAGGCATTTTATCATACTCAATGGCCGAAGTTAGTTTACTGCGTACCAGTGCTTCCATTCAATATGGTAGCTTTTACGACGGGTTTAAATGGGAGGGGAGTGTTTCCCCAACCTGGAATCTTTCCACCCACCTGGAGTTGGGTGGTAGTTATAATATCACCTACCTTGATTTTCCGGCGCTTTCGGGCAGAGAACAAACCCGGTTTACCGCTCACCTGGCTCAACTTCGTACCCAGTTTGCACTCGATAAACATGCTTCTGCCAACGCTTTTATTCAGTTTAGTAATGTTGCAGAGTTAGTGGGGGTTAACTTTCGATTCCGATATAACTTCCGTGAGGGACGTGATTTATGGTTTGTATTCAACGAAACTGCAAATACAAACCGGGATCGTGTGGAGATGGGGTTACCACGGTTGCCTTTTGTACAAGCCCGTACGATCACTCTTAAATATACCCACGCTTTTATTTTCTGAGAATTTACCCCATTTTACGCCTCTGTTTAATAATCTTTCCGCCGAATTAACGTCTTTAGGATTCTTAATGAAAAAACTAACTATTCTACTACTGCTGGGTGCAGTATCTCACGTTGTATATGCCCAAAATCAGGATTGGGCGTTTGAACGCTTCACATTTGACACTGATATACCATATGACTCTTCTATTCCTTCTCCCAATACTTTTCTGGGTTATGAATTAGGAGCGGAGTACACCTTCCATCATAAAGTGATGGATTACCTGAAGACCTTATCAGAAGCATCAGATAAAATCACTATTCATGCGTATGGAAAAACCCATGAAAACCGTGAGTTAAACTATATCGTCATTACCTCAAAGAATAATCAGGAACGGATTGAAGAGATTAAAGCTGCAAATCTTGCACGTGCTAATAATCCCGAGGATAATGTAGCCGAAGAAGTACCGATTGTGGTTTGGATGAGCTACAATGTGCATGGAAATGAACCCTCCAGTAGTGAAGCAGCGATGCAAACAGCGTACAGGTTAGTTGCAGCTACCGATCAGGTTACATCGAACTGGTTGGAAAACGCCGTTATTGTAATCGATCCCATGTTGAATCCGGACGGGCGCGATCGCTATGTGTATTGGTATAAGTCCAGCAAGGCTAACGTTTTGAACGTGAATGCTGATGATTTAGAGCATGATGAGATTTGGCCGGGAGGCCGCACAAATCATTACTGGTTTGATTTAAATCGCGACTGGACATGGTTGGTACACCCCGAGTCTCAGGGAAGAATCGCGGCCTATCAACAATGGATGCCGCAGGTACATATCGACTTTCACGAGCAGGGTTTTAACAATAACTATTTCACCATGCCGGGTACCACACCCCGTAACCATGAACTACCTGAGGCCTACGAAACCTGGGCTGATGTATTTGGCCGTGGAGCTATAGAACAATTTGACGCTGCCCAGGTGAATTATGAAACCCGCGAGCGATTTGACTTCTTTTATCCGGGTTACGGCTCGTCTTATCCAAGTATCATGGGTGGAATTGGTATGCTCGCCGAACAGGGTGGACACAGCCGTGGAGGACGAGCAGTACAAACAAACGATGGGTATGTGCTCACATTACGCCAACGTGTCTTTGATCACTACAAAAATGGCGTGTCCATCGTAAAAACCTCTGTTGAAAACCGAGAGAAACTATTGGCTTACTTTAAGAATGCGCGCTCTCAATCCAGCCAAAAAGGCAATACAAAAGCATATATACTCCCAGATAACCCAAATGACTATACATACCACGTGGTAAACCTGATGCGAAAGCATGGGGTACGTGTTGATCGTGCAGAGACCGATTTTACGGTTCGTCAGGCGTATAGTTATTGGGATGGAAATGCAGGCAATCGTAGGTTCAAAGCTGGCGATTTTATCATTCAGACCAACCAGCCCGCACATCTGTTCATCAATACCTTATTTCGCCGCCAGTTAGAAATCAAAGATTCTGTCATGTATGATATGTCTACCTGGTCGGTTCCACTAGCATATAACCTGGATGCAGCCTGGAGTACGGATAACGTTTCCGTTAACACAGTAGCAGTTCAGGAAGAGATTAAGCCTCCATTTGGGGTAGAGAATACAAATGCCACCTATGCCTATGTTATAGACTGGGCGCAGATGAATGCCCCGGAGGCATTAGCACAGTTATGGGAGAAAGGATATAACGTTCGGAGTGCCCGAAAGACGTTCACAAAAAGCGGGACTACGCTTTCGAGGGGTAGCCTGGTCGTTTTACTAGGTAGAAATACGCACAAATCCGGAACCATTCATAAAGATATGGCTGATGTGGCTGCTAAAGCACAAGTACGTGTTGCCGGATTTAATACCGGAAGAATGGACGAAGGTTCTGATTTGGGTTCGCCAGCTATGAGCCCGGTAAAAAAACCGGATGTGGCGCTTATGATCGATGCTCCATTTAGTTCGTACACCGCTGGCCAGCTTTGGTTTTTGTTTGATCAGTGGACTCAGTTCGGAGTTAACCGAATTCGAACGGATGCGCTGGGCTCGCTTAATCTGAAAGAGTACGAAGTAATTCTGATGCCAGGAGCTTCCCGGTTAAGCAGCACATTAAATGATGCCCAACGTGCGAGGCTCAAAGCATGGGTACGGGAAGGAGGAACCTTAATTGGCACAGAATCCAGTGCAGCCTGGCTTACCAAAAACCAGTCCGGAATGACGGATATTGAGCTTTTTGAGGAAAAAGTGGAAGATAAAAACGGGGAAGTTGAAGCTTCTGCTTACACGCGATTTGAAGATCGTTCTGATTCTTCCGGGTTAAGACGAATACCCGGTACAGCATTTAAAGCAATGATCGATAATTCGCATCCACTGGCGTTTGGCATGCCGGATAAATTGTATTCCCTTAAGTTCTCTACCAATGCTTTGTATCCAACAACCGAGTATCAGGTAGTTGGATATTACCACCCTGATGCAGACGAGGTTGTGGCATCGGGCTACGCGTCTGTACAAAACAAACATAAAGCCGCTGGAAAAGCATTTGCAGGAGTTTATTCGTTAGGGCGCGGAAATGTGGTGTTCTTACTGGATAACACCCAGTATCGAATGTTTTGGGTGGGCCCTTCACGAATGGTTCAAAATGCGGTGATGTTGTTGCCTGGTTTCTGATTTGATGAAGTGAACAGGATATGATTCATTACTGCAAAAGCCGGATTAGAAAGAGGTTGAATCATATCTCATGACATAAAATCCCCTTAGTACGGGCAGTGAGATTCCGGAAGGCTGAATCAGGGCTTTTCGCATATCAGAATAGGGTATCACCCGGTGCTCTGCATATCTATGTTCCGCCAGGACGCGCTGAAATCCGTCCATATTCAGCGGTAGCTTTATGGCTTCCCCAGCCATTGCCACACCACTTGTAAAACTGGTTCGATGGAAGATGTTAAGCTCATCAAGAGAGAAAAAAGTGGTTATCAGGGAGTGATCAGGGGTTAGCAGGTGTATTTGATCCAAAACAGACTGAGTGGCTTCCAGAGTTAAATAGTCAAAGAACCCTTCGGCAATATAAACCGTCCGTTTAGTGGTGTCGAATCCAGGATGATCACTCAAAATACTATATACAGATGCCTGATTTACATCAATAGATTCTAAAAACAGATGGTTTGAAAGCATATCCTGTCCGGTTAAGAATTCAGTCTTTCTGGAAATCATGGAAGGAGCATCAATTTCAAACGAAGGAATACTACGATTAGAAAACCACCATGCTGAATGATCGAACCCGGATCCAAGTACAACGATTTGTTTTGCCCCGTCAAGAATGGCCTGTTCAACCAATTGCTGGATATAATATTTCCTGCAAATAATGTGCATTAAATCACCCGGGAGTAGTAGCTCTTCGTTAAATACAAAGAACCTCCTCCAAAAGAGAGATTTTAACGCTTTGTAATTCCAACTTAGATGACTGGGAAGAAACCGTACTATTCTATCATAAAACTGAATAATCTCTGATTGAAAATGCTTTCCCAGCTTAGGATTTAATGTAAGCCCATAAAATTTGACCGCGATATAGGCTGCGGTATAACTTATTTCGCGGCTCATCAAAAATCGAACAAATTCCAGGGCTGCTGGTTCAGCGGAGGTTGGGCTTCAAAAATCAGCTCCTTTTTTGTGGTTGGATGAATCAACCCTAAACGTGTTGATCGGAGTGCTAATGCTTTTCCAGGACCGGAGTCTTTTTCACCGTATTTATAATCTCCCCAGATAGGGTGCCCGATTTTAGCAAACTGAACCCGGATTTGATGTGGTCTGCCGGTTTTTAGCTCGATGATAACCAGACTGTAATTCCTGCTTTGTTTGTACGTGGAAAATCGTAGTTCAGCTAGTTTTGCTTTGCCTCGCTTAGAATCATAGGCCTTTACGGTGTTTGTTCTGGTGTCTTTTTCTAGATAATGAACTAATGAGCCTTCTTGGGGTGATACACCCTCTACGATAGCCCAATACGTTTTTTGAAGGGCTTTTATCCGTATCTGTTCAGACAACCGGGAGGCCGCTTTCGATGTTCGGGCAAGCACCATAACACCCGAAACAGGTTGATCCAGCCTGTGTACCAGTCCCAAGTATACATTACCCGGTTTATTGTACTTTTTTTTGAGGTATTCCTTACCAATGGATAACACATCGGGTTTTCCGGTAGCATCCTCCTGCGACAGAATACCGGCCGGTTTATCAATCACCAGGAGGTGATTATCCTCATATAAAATGGGGATATTTGGCTTGGTTTTTGTTGATAGCATGTCTTCAAAATAAAGCGGAAATGACCGAACATGAAATACGATTACAATAAGAAGGATATCATTCGCTGAACGTTCAATCTCCTCTAAATCCCTTATCTTTTATCGATGAGTGAAAACACACTAAGAATACCGCTACAAGAGAAGGTTGCTAATCTTCCTTTACAACCGGGCGTCTATATTTACAGGGATAGAACCCGAAGTGTGTTGTACGTGGGTAAGGCTAAGAGATTGAGAAACAGGGTGCGTTCTTATTTTCAGGAGGCACGTCCTGTTGATGGGCGTATTCGAACGATGGTATCCAAGATTGATGATCTTGAAGTGATTGTAACCGATTCGGAGGCGGAAGCACTTATTCTTGAGAATAACCTGATCAAGGAACATCAACCTCGTTATAACATTATGTACAGGGATGACAAGTCGTACCCTTACATTTGTGTTACTCCGGGAAATAAGCCGCGGGTTTTTCCTACGAGAACTGTTTTAAAAGACGGGAGCAGATATTTTGGGCCTTACGATAGCGTGGTTACAATGAAAAGAATGCTTGAGACCATACGAAAGGCTTTTGGACTGTGTACCTGTGCTGTTTCACCAAAAGTTGTTGACAAAACCCGCGGGGTCCCAAAATGGCATTCCTGTTTTGATGATTACCTTCAAAACTGCTCTGGCGACTGGAAGGACGAAGACTACCAGGTGATTATCAAAAAAGTAGAACGGTTACTAAATGGACAAACCGATTCGCTACTGCGGGAGTTGAAGGAAGAAATGCAAATAGCATCCAGCGCGTTGGCTTTCGAGGAAGCTGCAAAAATCAGGGATAGTCTTCAGTCTGTTGAACGATACAGCCATAAAATGAAAATGGTGGCCGATCGACAAGTAGATCGGGATGTGTTTGCCATTCGTACCGATTATGACATTAAGGAGGCTTGTGGAGTGTTGTTTAAAATCAGGGAAGGCGCATTGATTGGGAAGTTCCACCGGTTTTTGAAGAATATTGAAGGTATTCCTGTCGGTGAGATGCTACAATCATTTATGGAAGACTACTATACGGCTCAACATAGTGTTGCGATACCAGATGAGGTATATTTAAGTCATGAACTGGCAGATAGTGAACCTTTAGAGCAATACCTGCACCAGGAGAGGGGAAAGATTGTTCGTTTTCATGTTCCCCAGATCGGAGAAAAAAAGAAGCTCATTCTGATGGCGGAAAATAACGCCAAACTCCATCTCAATGAACGGGTCCTTGAAAAAGAAAAATCAGAGCGTGATCGTATACCTCATGCCGTCAAGGAATTAAAAGAGCATTTGGGGTTGCAGAGATTACCACGCAGAATTGAGTGTTTCGATAACTCAAACCTTCAGGGTACCGATCCGGTGGCGTCAATGGTATGCTTTGTGGATGCTAAACCCCGAAAAAGTGAATACAAGCGGTTTAATATAAAAACGGTGGAGGGACCAGACGATTTCGCATCTATGAGAGAAATAGTGGCGCGTAGATACTCTCGGGTTATGAAAGAAGGCCTTCAAATACCGGATTTGATCATCGTGGATGGAGGAAAGGGACAGCTAAGTTCTGCTGTACAGGTGTTAAAAGAAATCGGATTTTATGGAGAATGTGAAATTGTTGGGTTAGCAAAACGCCTGGAAGAAGTATTTCTGCCTGGTAAGTCCGACTCCATTATGATTCCCAAGAAATCCACAGCTCTGAAACTGATACAACAGGTTAGGGATGAAGCCCATCGTTTTGCGATAACATTTCATCGACAAAAGAGAGAAAAAAGAACGATTAAAACCGAACTGACGGAGATACCAGGCATTGGGGAAAAAAGTGCTCAGAAGCTGCTGAAGGAATTTGGTTCGGTATCTAAAATAAAAAGTGCTACTTTGGAACAACTTCAACAACAGATTGGGAATAAGTTGGGATCGCAAGTTTTCAAACATTTCCAATAGGTGGTAGTCCAAATCCAGGTGTATGATAAAGTGATACAATTGTGAAGAAATCACATGATGATGTTAGCCATCACATGCTTTGATTTCTTC
>JBCBST010000106.1:0-11523 GCA_039819115.1 Bacteroidota bacterium | reverse complement strand
GTTTCGTAATGATTTCATGATGGTGTTAGGTATTAGTTTTCTTGTGTTGAGAGTCGTTCCTGAGCAAGACGGGGTAAGTCGGTATTACCGGTCATAAACTTATAGTGAAAGGTCATGGTATCTACTTTCCAGTACTCGTTGTCACGCTTCAGATGAAAGGTGTAGGTGCCCACTACCGTCCATAGTGAGTTGCCGGAAGGCTGTTCGAAGTAGTGATGAGCCGTTCCATAGGCCTCGACATGCGCCTCATTCCCGTCGATTGTGATCATCATATTCCCCAGTTGATGATGGGTATGATCGAAACCGGGAAGTAAAGCACTCCAGGAGGCGGCTATTTCTCCCGGGGTTAAACGAGATGGGGTGCCACCGGCAAGAGAGGTGTAATCTAACCACACCGAATCAGCAAAAGCAGCTTCTACTCCTTCCCAGTTACCCTTATCAGAGTGCATGAAAACAGAAGTGATGATATCCTGAATACGTTGATGGGGGATATGCTGGGACCGAATGGGTTTGACCGATTCTTTCAATCCAAATGCGAAGGCGATCAAAGTAAGGATGAGAAGGTGCGTTGATGTGATCATGATAGAGGTGCTGTGATGTTTGATTACGCAGTTAAGGTAGCGCCTCAGGTAAGGCAGGACATTGCACAAAACTCGGTTCGTTTTGCACTTTTTTCGGATGTGAGGTCGTTCAGGCAGGCTTGGTTCAGAATCTTTGTTTGGGTCAGATTTTTCCCTCGTACCGTAGCTCTGCTACGATACGCTTGCCACGTAGCCCATCTCTTCGTCATTCCGGACCAGTCCGCCTTGCCCGCCTGCCGTAGGCATGGCCGGCGGACGCCGATCCGGAATCTTAATCTGAATGAAGGGCGTATTCAACGAATCAGATTTCTGCCTGCGCAGGAATGACGCCTTGAAAAACGAGAGGATACGCCCCTACGATTGTGGTTTGGTATCGTGTGATTCTCTCTAGTTCCAACCCCTGGCGCAAGCGTCCGCTTGTGCCAGATGTATTGACGAGCAGCGTTATAGGAAAAAGCACAAGCCCGCCTGTATTGAAATTCCCATCTCTTCGTCATCCTGAACCTGTCTGCCGACAGGCAGGCTTGGTTCAGGATGACGGCTTTACTAATAATTCGAAAGTTTAACCTGGTTCTAGCAAACTAAGATATTAAACCCTTCATTAGCACAAGCGGACGCTTGCGCTAGTTTTGGGAGCTACGTAAATAGAGAAACACTAACCTCTTTGCTGTCATCTCGAGAGAGTTCGCCATGCCCGCCTGCCGTAGGCATGGCCGGCGGACGAACCGAAAGATATCAAATCCTGAACTACCCGCTGATGCACCATTTGATACCCCTGCCTGCCGGCAGGCAGGCTTCGCTGGTTTTATGTTGCTTCTTAACAGGTTCGGGGAGCTCAGGATGACAGCTTTATTTGAATTCCGAGGTGGTTCCCACTTATGCCAGATATGGGTAAGGTTTCTGCTTAACTCCGATTCCGGAATTCAACCGGACTCATTTCTTCATGCTTTTTGAATAACCGCGTGAAATAGGCGGGTTGATCGAACCCTAGCTGATAGGCAATTTCCGTAACTGTAAGGGTAGTAGAGGTGAGAAGGTGACGGGCAGATTCGATGGTTTTTTTCTGTATGAGCTGATTGCCGGTAAACCCCGTTTCTTTTTTCAACACATCAGAAAGATGCTTAGGAGTTACAAATAACTCATCTGCAATGTCTGATATCGATTTCTGTTGTACTTCCACCCCAAAATTCAGGGGTTTAAACATACTTTCCAGTACCTCTTCAAAGCGTTGACTGAGGGGAGAGGTTGCGCGACGATGTACGTTTTCGGCATGATCACGTTCAAAGAATCGTTTTCCATACTGCAAGACGATAGACAAATACGATTGTATGATAGCCTTGTTATATAAACTTGGGTTGGAGTACTCGTAATGCATCTTTCCAAAAAGCTCAAACAACGTCAGAGCTTCTTGTTGGTTAAGGGAAAAGAACTTTTGAGTGCCCATTTTGAGAAAAGGAAAATCGGTTAGAAACACCGGGTTGTTGATACCGGCAGCAATTATATCCGATTTAAAGGAAGCGTAAAAGCCGGACCAGTCCGGCACGATATCCCAATTTAAAATCTGGCCGGGTATATTGAAGAACAAGGTACACTCCTCAAACTGATGAACCAGGGTATTCTGACCAAGCTTACCGGTGGCTTTCATAACCACAGAAACCTGGAAAAATGTCGTTCGAAAGGGCTCCATCCGGTTAGGTACCAGGTTCATATTATCCTCAAAGCGACGAACATCAACCTCTTTAAACTGCGGTACAGGGGTGTTGATAGCCCGATTATAAGCTTCAATTCCCTCAAAATGCGGTATGTTATGTAAACCTATCAATGGGGAGCACAGTATAGCCGAAAATAATAAAGCACAATCGAAACGTTCCGATTGTGCTTGTAAAAGAAAGTGTGTTCGCAAATAGCGTTTAAAGGTGGAACCCTCCATCAACCGGGATAATGGATCCGCTGATGAATGAAGCCTCATCCGAGCTGAGAAACGCGATTACTTGTCCAATATCGCCGGAAACTCCTACCCGGCCCACAGCTGTTTGGGAAGCAATGTAGTCTCTAGCCTGGGGCATATTTTGGAACAGACCGGCATTGAATTCGTTATCCAAACCACCTGGTGCTACGGCGTTTACCGTGATTCTTCGATTACCGAGGAACCCGGCCAGGTACTTTGTGAGCTGCTCGATAGCTGCTTTTAATGGTCCATAGCTGACCAATGGTGCAAAAACATGGGTGGCTGTACCCGAACCCAAATTGATGATTCTGCCACCATCTGCAATCAGGTCTGAAAAGGCCTGGGTTAAGAAGAATACACTCTTATAGTTGACATTATAAATTGCATCCAGGTCTTTTTCGGTAACTTGGTCGAAGGGTGCAAAGTGGGCTATTCCTGCATTATTTACTAAAATGTGCAGGTGTTCTGATGTCCATTCTTCCAGAACGGATGCCACCGTCTGTTTAAAAGCCGGAATGTGTTGGGTACCGGTTAAGTCTACCTGAAGCGCCTTAGCCCGTGCCTTATGTGCTTCCAGCTCAGAAACCGTTTGTTGAGCAGCTTCTGCATTATTGACGTAGGTGATGATGACATCAGCACCGTGTTTAGCCAGTGCGAGTGCGGTTTCTTTACCAATATTTCGGCTGCCGCCCGTTACGAGTGCAATTTTTCCGGATAATGAATGTGAAGTTGACATGATGTGTGCCTTGTTGTGTTTGTGTTTGATGACACTACAAGGTTACCGCTCTATGGCCTGGTACTACATGCCCATTACTAAGATGGACCTACCAATTTCTAAGATGCTGTGGGTTCTTCGCGCTCACCCCGATACTCGGAAGGACTTATACCTGTTTGTTTCTTGAAAAAACGGCTGAAATGTCCGGGTTCTTTATAGCCTAACTGGTAGGCAATTTCTTTTACCGGGGCCGATGTCCGTTTAAGTAATCCGCGGGCTTCTGCAATCATCCGTTCCGAAATCCACGTATTTACAGACTTGCCCGTTTTCTTTTTGATTACGGTGTTCAGATAATTAGGATGTAAGAATTGTTGATCGGCATAATCCTGTACTAAATAAGGCGCATCGGTTTGTCCCGATATCAACGCCTTGAAGTGCTCGTCTACCTGTTTCCGGAATATGGCCACAATCTGAGAACCGGAGTCGGATTCTTCTAACGGATCGTAGCTTCCCCAAAAGAACTCTTTGATATAAAGCAGCAGCATGTTCAGCTGACTGCCCAAAAGCTTGGGTTTACTTGATAAGGAGCCCTCGTAAATATGAATCATGTATTCACACAATTGCCGGAGCTGATCAAAAGATTCCGGGTTCGGAAACTGAGGTGGGGCCACTTCAGCAATCAAAAAGGGGAATTCGTCAAAGACCTGACGGTGAACGTATTCTTTTAAAAACCCTTCCGAAAAGGTGATGATGTACCCTGATGATGGGGCATGGAGCTCAAATCCTTTCACGTGTCCCGGGTTGGTGAAGTACACGGTTTGAGAACGGGTGGTATAGCTGTTTCCATCAATATGATACATCCCGTTACCAGTACTCAGCATAACAATGCTGTAATAATTCGTTCGAAACGTTGGAGATGAAAACGGAGTATGGGGATGAACATTTTCCAGTCGGTTTACGGTACACTCATAATCCTGATCTAAGGTGCCGCCAAGCGATTCGATAAACTCAGCAATGGTATGATAGGTTTTAATGACAGAAGACATATAACAGAGAGAAGGCGTGTTTACTGCTTGTTTAGTTCGTGTATCATCAGGCGGTTTATGCGCAGTTTGTACATCTTCCTTTTATAACACCGTTAAAAGAAGTCATGCTGTACCCCTCGGGCAGGTTTACTTCTATCGCCTGATTCAGGCACTCCATGGTTCCGCATAGCTCACATTGAAAATGGAAATGATAGTGCTTCAGGTGTGTACCATCGGGGTTTTTACCATAAATGAAAAATTGCTTGCCGTTATCGCCAACAATACGATGGGCTAGTCCATCCTCGCAGAATCTGTTCAGAATGCGGTAAACGGTTGATCGGTCATGATCGGTGATATGCGATTTTATCATTTCATAACTCATTCCGGATCCTGTAGTTTTCAGTACCTTCAGAATTTCTTTTTGGGTGGGTGTGTTCCTTCTTTTCATTCTTAATGCTACATTGTTGCAATAAGGAATATATTCCTACTTCGAATAAGATAACAATCCTGTTTAAGCATAGTGCTTGGAATAGATGTACTGGGTATCGGTTACGAAGCAGACTTCTCGGATCGTTAGGAACAAAAATGGCCAGGATAATGAATAGACATGAGCAGTATGAGGTACTTATCGTCGGGGGAAGTTATGCCGGACTTTCGGCGGCAATGACGCTGGGGCGTTCACTCAGAAAGGTATTAGTCTTAGACAGTGGGCATCCTTGTAACAGACAAACACCTCATGCTCATAATTTTATCACACAAGATGGGGTTAAACCAGCTGAAATAGCTCGCAAAGCTAAATCACAGGTTTTGTCTTATGATACGGTAACCTGTATGGATGCTACCGTCATCAAGGCCGAAAGAATGAACGATCAATTTATTGTTCATACTACTGAGGATTCTTTTACCGGAAAGAAATTGTTATTTGCTACCGGGGTTAAAGATCTGATACCGGCCATTGGTGGATTCTCGGAGTGTTGGGGCATAAGTGTTCTTCACTGTCCGTATTGTCACGGTTACGAGGTGAGGGGAAGAACGATTGGGCTCATTGCCAACGGACAAACAGCATTCGATTTATGCATTCTGATCCAGCATTGGACAGACGATCTGACCCTATATACAAATGGAAGTGCTGAGCTCAGCAGTGAACAGATTCAGCATATCCAAAAACTGGGGATCGGAATTGTTGACACTCAGATCGCCCGGTTGATACATAGAGATGGATACGTTTCCGAAATCTTATTTCGTGACCGCTCTGCCAGACCTGTTGAAGCTATTTTTTCCAGAGTTCCATTTCAGCAGCACTGTTCTGTACCGGTAGAATTAGGGTGTGATTTAACGGAACAGGGGCATATTGACGTAGACTTTTTTCAAAAAACATCCATTGAAGGAGTGTTTTGTGCCGGAGATTGCACCACTCCTTTCAGGGCGCTAACCCACGCAGCAGCATCCGGTAACAAAGCGGGTGTGTTTATTAATATGGAGTTGATACAGGAAGAGGTATACTAGACCAATTGTTTACCTTGGAAACCCGCTGAATCTGCCGTTATGGATGTACTGTCAAAACTCAGAGAACAAAACCTGGAACTACCTGACGTATCAACCCCGGGAGGAAGTTATCAGTCCGTTAACGTAAGGGGCTCTGTTGCATATGTAGCCATCCAGTTTCCGATTCGAAACGGAGAATTTTTGTACCAGGGTCGGCTGGGTGATGAGCGAACAACCGAAGATGGCATCAAAGCGATGGAACTGTCAGCTGTTAATGTAATCGCGCAGATTCATTCGAAAATTGGGTTCGATCGGATTGAAGGGTTAAATCATCTGGATGCTTACTACACATCGGTTGACGGCTGGGATGAAGCACCCGTTGTGGTGAATGGAGCATCCGATTTGTTTTTGAACGTACTTGGAGAGAAAGGAAGGCATTCACGCGCTATTTTTGGCGTGCATCATCTTCCAAGAAACTTTTGTGTGGGGTTAACCACTTCATTTACGTTACTCAACGCTTAGTATAGCCTGATTACATTCAGGCACTTTGATGGTGCATGGTAGCACCAGTTGGGGAATTAATTTGCGGTCACCAACTCACTATGGTGACTCAAGATATTTCCGTATAGGGATTCTCGGTAACCGATTGTGTTTCGGGGAGTACCACTTCTTTGTAGGCCCGGGCCATAACTGCAGCCAATACGAACAGAAGAGAACAGTAAAAAGTCCAGGCGGCAATAACAATCAACAGGGCGTATCCCTGGTAAAAATTACGATAGGCTGAGAAGGCGACTTCCATGTAATTGCTGACGATGAATTTAGCAATCTCAAAAAGTACGGTATAGGCAAAAGCACCAAAAAGGGCCACTTTCGGGGAAAGCTTTCGCTCGCTTACAAATCGGAAAATGGCGTATTGAACCAGAAACATGAGTGCAATGGGTAATACAATATCCAGGACCCGGTATACCCATCCTAATCGTATGACAATATCGGTGTATGGAATGGCAATTTCGCTGAAGTCAAAGAAGTCGAGGGTGAAAATAACCAGACTGAAAAAGAGGAACACCGACCCAAGCACACCAAAAGCCAGGAAATTATAGACTGCGTCCATCACCGGGTGTTTTCGATCCTCAATCTCAAAGGCATCGAACATCACATGCTTAAGAGAATGAATGAGTCCCTGAGTAAAAAACATGAGGATGATAAATCCTGTGATCCCCACAATCCGGCGTGCTCCAATTAATGGATTCAGCAAAGAATGAATGGTGTCTTCACCCCGAAAAATGTCTTTATTGTTAAACTCAAAACTGAAGTTTGGAAAGAATTCCTGGCCATAGCGTACAATTTCATCAAAGGCCTGGTCCACCGAAAGGACATACCCGATAATGGAAATCATGATCAGGGTAAACGGAATAGAACAGAGAATAAGGTTAAACGTGATTGCAGATGCATTGAAGAACAAGTCTTTCTTGCCCATCAAAACAAAAGTCCGTTTCCAAAATGCGTTAAACGTATCCAAATCGTAGTGTTCGTTGGCATAATATCTCGGTTCGGAGGGCAAAAAAAAAATTCGACTGGGTTTGATGCTAAATCATATGACTTCTTTCAGACTTTTATGATTAGCCATTTGTATGCCAAGCCCTGGTCGAACGTTGACTTCCAGTACCATAGGGCCTTCGTGCGCATCTATCACAATGTCGATACCCATGTACTTTAGAGGAAATACCTGCGAAACGGCTTTGGAGAGCGTTAAAATCGAATTCCATTCCGGTAGTTGAGTCCCCCGGATAGGCGCCTTGCTATCCGGATGAAAAGAGGTATATGAAGATCCGTTGTATGCATAGGTAAGCGTACCGGTATGCATGCAAATTCCAACCCCTAAACCGCCCTGGTGCAGATTTGCTTTACCTTTTGAGGTACTGGTGGGCAAACGGAGCATAGCCATCACAGGCTGCCCATGGAGCATAATAATGCGGATATCAGCAACACCTTTATCAAACAGGGCAAGCAAATCGGTATGGGGAGTAATCTTTTTTTCGATGATCACCCGATCACTGTCACCAAAGGAAAACACTCCAAACATAATATTGGCCATATGGGAGAAAATCTGTGATTCTGCCCATATCTGTGCACCTTGTTTCCATCCTGTTTCTGTTTTCGTGAGTACTAATATACCACCACCTCCACGTCCTTTCGCAGGCTTTATCACAAGATGATGTTGATGATTCAGAGATCGCCAAACGGTTTCGATATCACCAATTCTGGAGATGGTTGCATACGTAACCGGGCAGGCTAACCCATGCTGCTCCAGGAGTTGTTTAGCCAGGATCTTATCGTCGGCAAACTTATAGTTGGAACGGTGATTATTAGGATAGATCATGCGAACGTTACGTTCATTGATTCCCATAATGGTGTTATCGAAGCGGGGTGAACGCCGGAACCATCGGTTAAACATGATGAGCCTCCATTTCAGGCAAACGATTGAATGCAGAAAAGCGGCTATATTCCATGACCCGAAGCCCGATCCACTTGCCTAAGAACAGGCTTATACCGATTACTGACAGTATCAGTTCGGGAAAGGTAACCAGCAGATGCTGTAACGTGATGGACTTAAGCACCCAAACACAGGCTAGGGTGATTAAAAGGGTATGCAGATAAACGACACAGGCATGCTTCAGCGATTCTTCTTCCACTTTACGTGCAAACCGTTCTGCAATTAAGGATAAAATAACGATGGGAAAAACCAGGACAGAGGAGGGAGGGAATACGTCCGTTTGAAGAAAACCGAAAGCCAGTACCAAACAATACAGGGAGGTAATGCTGAGTATGATTACCATTTTCGGGGTTTGCAGAATTCCCCAACGATCCAATGCACTGCTTGCCAGACCGATGATAAACAGGACAGAAGTAAAAAAGAGGGTACCCGGTATCACCCCAATTTCGATGAATGAAAAGGCGATAAGAACAGGTAAAAATACGCCGAAGCTCTTTAGTCCAATTACATTTTTAAAAACCGATACCAGAAACGCCCCGATAGGCAATAGCAGAAGAAAACGAACCGGTTTTTCGGGTACCTGACCTACATCAATTAAATCCCATAAGGGGAGAATAGCCAGTTTTGTGTATTGATTACTTCGCACCTCAGAAATTGAGTACCGATAATCAAACTCAATACCTTTTGATCGCGTGATGAGGAATTCATCACCCGTATAAATTTCAAGATAATGCGCAGGTATGGAAGCGTAATGACCGTTAAGGGCATCAAAAGGGACCCATTCATTACCCAGGTAAGCCTGAACCCAGGCATGGGAGGTCCGCTTGCTCCCTTCATTCAGAATCAGGCCCCCAACCATGCGGGCGGGAATGCCTTCTGCTCTAAGCAGGGCTACCAGGAGCCGGCTTTTACCGTTGCATGAGCATGACATTTGCTCGAGGCAAGTTAAGGCCGATGTTAAGGTAGAGATGTCATCACTGGGTATCTCATATACAAACTGGTACAATCGCTCCATACGCTCGGCTAAGGTTGCCGATCCCAGGGTAAGTGCTTTGACCTTTTTAATAATACGATCAGCATCAGATTGTATGACCTCAGTACTTTTTAACTCCTGTTCGAACGGATCCAGAGGAAGACTGGAATTATTCAACTCTGGGTCAAGGACATAGGCAATAGCCCGGGTTTTCGCCTCAAAGGTGAAAGAAATAGTGGTGTCGGCCTGTAAGGGGAATTCCCATCGTAACCTCATATTCTTCTGATCAGGTATGAATTGAGGTAACGTACCTTGAGATGGTATGCGTTTAATATGTTGTCGATCTGAATCCTGAGGCATAAAGGTATTAATTCTCATCCGTTCCTTAATGCCCTCAAGGGTAAATGAATAGGTAACCTCATAGCTTTTTTCGGTGAGTACCCCCGAATTGTCGGGAAGATTAGTGGCAATTCGTATTCCAACCCATACTAAGGAGATTAAGATGGAGAGGTAAGCAGTAAATTTCATATCCAGTTGGTTTTGACTTTCTTCTTAAACAGGTACCCGATCAAAAACCCTACCTTTTCCATCCTGCTTTTTTGATTCTCACCCTTTTTGGGGCGCTCCACATAGTTCAACCCTAAACAGGTTTTCTTCAAGATGTGGCTTCCTCTTGCACGCTCTTCCCATTTTTTGCAGCCAATGCCTTCGTAAACCTTACCAGTTGGCTATGCTGTTGCCAGAAAAGTGATGCAAAACCATCCGAGTATGTTGACTAAACATATCTGCTCATTCAAATTTCAGAAGGTATATCAACATGAGTATGTTTAGCTGGTTCGCATCTTTGAAATACTGATTGAGATGGTTTTCAGACCATTTAACGGATCTGGACAACAAATAACTACTTGTATTGTTCCTCCCAGGTCTTTTTGAAGAAACTCGTTTATTGTAAGTGCACAATAAATGCTTTTTTCTATTGTTTTTACAGCATATGCTAACGTGGCATATATAACCGGCATTGCGTTTATAAATCAATTAATTAAGGTATAAAATACTGTTAATTAATTTACTTAAATTTATAAATTATAAAACGTTATGTCGGATTTAGAACATGCTCTTGAGTTCCTGAAAGAAAACATTGATGGGATCCACAAAGTGAAGGAATGGGCTAATGCGATGGGGTATTCGTCAAGTACATACTTTTCCAGATCAATAAGAAATCGTTTTGGGAGAAGACCCGTAGATTTTTTGAATGAATATGAATACAACAGAATTATTGAGGTACTAAGGGATAATCCGGATGTAATTTTTTTCAACATTGCCCTGGAATGTGGATATGCTAATGACCAGGCGATGTATAATTTCGTGAAGCGGTATAAGGGTACATCGTTAAAACAACTGAAACAGGGTCTTAAAACAGGGTCTTAAAAAGAGGGGTAATACTTCTTGTCATTTATACGTCAAACATAAAAATTCATATACCTTAACTCTAAACTTAATTTAAGACCATGAAAAAAGTGAAATTCTTAGTCACGATGTTTTCATTTCTAATATTAGTTTTGGGAATATCCATGTATTCAGGGTATACCCTGTTAGCATCTGGTGCCCGGTGTCTACGGTGTGAAAGCGATTACTGCCAGACAGGTCACGGTGATTACATATTGATTTTTGAGGATACTTGTTATTGCTGTGCAGGATTTAATCCACATGACAATTAATCATAATTTAAAATGTTGGAGATGCTCAATACTCTTTTTGAGTATCTCCAATGCATAAACATGATACTGATCAAAGAAGATCTTATTTGCTGTTTCTCTCGGAGAATATGATCGTACACCGGATTTGTAAAACGACGCTCCAATCTCAACTGTATATAATTCCTCAAAATTTGTATCCATGACTATTAAATACTCATGCTCAAAATCGTTTGTCGTCATGAATACATATGGTCCGTTTGTTGAAATTGAAAAAGGAGAATTCTCCAGCTGTTTAACCGGGGTTAATACGCCCTTTTCATTTAATGTATACATCGTGTTGGTATTTGTTTCTGCTACATACAGAACCTGATCCGCACTCAGGAAAAAATCAACGATTCGTACCCCTCTTTTTACCGGAACAGGTAAATCAAATTTATTTTGGTCGTATCTGACTCTGTTTATTAGTGCTCCTGATTTCGATATAAACAGAAATTCACTTTCATTATAATTATGGAGAACGAACGTATCTGAAATTTTTATTGATAAGATATTTTTATAATCAAAATCAAATTTTATTTTTATAGAATCTTTAAGATTAAAAGAGG
>JBCBST010000105.1:0-11528 GCA_039819115.1 Bacteroidota bacterium | reverse complement strand
TGTTATCGTTGACTAAAAAGGAGACTAATCCCCGACTGATACTTTTGGTGTAGGCATCGTCCATTCGGTTTTCTGCCTGTTGAAAGAGTACGGCGCTCGAGTCATAATTTCCGCTAAACCGGTGGACCATTGCGCCCTCCAGAGCGAATAACACTCCATCTTTGCTCCGGTATATGTCCTTTTCTTCGAATCTTCGGATTAATGCCTCCGATTTTTCAAAATCACCGGAGGTAAAGGTATCCCTAAGATCCCATTGGGCATCGTCCAGGGCATATGAATGGCACCCACCTAAAAAGAGGAGAATCAATAAAAAACTAGAAGGTAAAGCCCCGATAGTGTTTGATGTATAACTGGAATGCCCATTCATAAGTAATAGCGTCAGCTCCCATTTGTTTATGTGCTCAATGCGTATATTCGCTCCGCAAACGCTTAAAGAAGGTACGTGAAGTTTAGCAAGTTGTTATATCACATGTTGGTGTTAGTTTGCTTTTGGGGCACAATTTCCTGTGCTACCCCAAAAGCACCTACCGGAGGCCCAGCTGATAAATCGGCACCCGAATTACTGTTGACCAAGCCTGAGTCGGGTACGGTCAACTTCAAAGGACGTTCTTTTACGTTCGCGTTTGACAAATGGATGAACAGAGGGAGTATCTCCAACGCAATTACCGTGGAGCCCGAGCTTGGACTTTCCTATGATGTTAAATGGAAAAGGAAAACTGCGACCATCCAATTCCGCGATGAGTTCCCCGATTCAACGACGATCATTGTTACTCTGGGTACTGATCTTGCCGATTCCAGAGGTAATAAACTGGCTTCCCCAGTTCGTATTGCGGTATCTACCGGTGATGAGATTGATTCCGGTGAGATTTATGGTTTGATTCGCTCTGCTGAAACAGGAAAAGGTGCAACAGGTGATGTATTGCTCTACAGAGAGCCTGTGGATATAACCCAGCGTGCAGCTTATTCTATACAAACAGACACCAGCGGTTTCTTTCAGTTTTCGTATCTGAGAGAAGGTAATTACCAGGCATTTTATGTGGACGACAGAAACCGCAACAAAATATGGGAACCCGAACTGGAGCAGGCGCAGCCTTTTTTTAGAAGTCAGATCAAGCTGGAAAAAGGAGCACAGGATACCCTGGATGTGATTTACATTGCCGAAACGGATACCATAGCCCCGGATTTACAGGGCTTGGGGTTGCTTTCGTCTCAGCGAATGCGTCTGCGGTTTGATGAATCTATCTTTTTGTCAGAAACCACTTCTCTTACGGTAACCGATTCAGTCGGGGCATTTCTATCATCGGTAACCCCACTTTACGTATCCGAAACAGACGACTTCATACTCTTTGCGCACAGCGATACCATGTTGAGTGCCGATGCATCCTACCAGTTACGAATAACAGGTATTGAAGACGCAGCTGGTAATTCTGACTCTTTACGAAGTGCAGTCTTTGCTGGAAGCAGTCAACAAGATACCACCCTTCAGGCTTTACTGGGTGCTTCAAACGGAGCAGGAATCTATCCTGATGAACCGGTAGAGGTTGTTTATCGAACCCTCATCAACGATCAGGAAATCATTGATTCTTTAGTTGTGGTAGAAGGGGAGGTTTCTTTTAATGAGTGGCCAGCTCTGCGGGTAAACGGGAACAGGCTTGAAGTCTTACCGCAGGAGGATACCTGGATTGAAGGTGTGAACTATCAGTTTTTGTTCTGGAATCCCAATACTCGGAGGCGGCAATTGGTAGAACCTGAACTATGGGAAGAAGTGGACTACGGAGAAATCGAAATACGATGGGATTCTGCTTCTGTAGTTACGGATACCCCGCTTACCGTTCGTATTGAAAGCAAAGAAACAGGGATAACCATCGACACCACACTTACAACTCAAACCCTGATAAACAATCTACCGCCCGTTGATTACCGCCTCACTGCGTTTGAAGATGAGAATAAGAATGGAATTTGGGATCCAGGCTCCATCTTTCCCTATCAAAAGCCGGAACGCTACTTTATACGACCTAAAGTGAGTGTACGAAAAGGGTTTACCAGCGAGGTTATACTATCTTTTTAACACAAAGAGCCGAACCATACGGGGAAGAATCGGATTAATTAAGCGTATTTCAGTATCTTTGGAAACGCTTCCATAATTGAATAAAATCGATATGTCTACAGCAACCGCATCATCAAAAGGGAAAAAACAAGACGTTGTTCTACCCGATCAGACCCCATACCAAACCACGAATAAGGTGCGGTTTGTTACAGCAGCCAGTTTATTTGACGGGCACGATGCTTCGATTAATATCATGCGACGGATTCTTCAAAGCAGTGGTGCTGAGGTGATCCATCTCGGTCATAACCGCTCGGTTCATGAGATTGTAAATTGTGCGATACAGGAAGATGCCCAGGGTATCGCTATTAGTTCTTATCAGGGTGGGCATGTGGAGTATTTCAAGTATATGATTGAACTACTTCGGGAAAATGATGCCGGTCATATTCATGTATTTGGTGGGGGTGGAGGTGTAATTGTGCCCCATGAAATTGAAGACTTACACCGTGCAGGAGTCACCCGAATTTTTTCAGTGGAAGATGGGAGTAAAATGGGGCTTCAGGGTATGATTAACTTCATGCTGAAAACCTGCGACTACGACCCTGTTGAATTACGAAACCCTAAACTGGAGACCATTCAAACTTCGTTTAACCAGGCTGAATTGGCCCGGGCGATTTCTGCTGTTGAGAATAATCATGAGCAAATCTTAGCATACACCGAAACAGGACTAAAAGATGGGGCAGGTAAACCCGTACCAGTACCATCAAAAACCATTCCATTGCTTGGTATCACAGGAACCGGAGGGGCGGGTAAAAGCTCACTTACCGACGAGTTAATCCGTCGTTTTCTCACAGAATTCTCTGACTTAAGAATAGGAGTGATCTCCATTGATCCCTCCAAGATTAAAACCGGCGGGGCACTGCTCGGTGATCGAATCCGGATGAATGCCATTGATAATGAACGGGTCTTCATGAGAAGTCTTGCCACCCGGGCTTCTAACCGATCGATAAGTCCGGCAGTATTAGGAGCGATAGAGCTATACAAAATAGCTGGTTTTGACCTGATCATTGTGGAAACCAGCGGTATTGGTCAAAGTGGAACCGAAATTGTGGATATAACCGATGTTCCGATTTATGTGATGACTAGCGAGTATGGCGCTGCTACTCAGCTCGAAAAGATCAACATGCTGGATTTAGCAGACATTGTGGTCTTGAACAAGTTTGAAAAGAAAGGAGCCCTCGATGCATTACGTGATGTTCGCAAACAAATGATTCGCAACCAGGGAGCATGGCATACTAAGCCTGAAGAAATGCCGGTATACCCTACCATTGCTGCGCAGTTTAATGATGAAGGAGTAAATCGACTGTTTAGTAAACTGTTGGAGGTGATCAACCAGAAATACGATTTGAACTGGGTGCCGGGTATCTATACGGATTCTAAGCCCGCAGAGGATATACAAACCCAGGCGATCATACCTGGAAAGCGGGTGCGTTACCTTTCTGAGATTTCCGAATCTGTACGTGAGTATCATGAATGGGCTGAAAAACAGATTCAAGCTGCTTCACGACTAGATGAGGTTCGGGGTACGTTGAATCAGCTCACTAAGCTATCCGGAGCGCCCGATGGAATGCAAGAAACTCTGGAACGTATGCAGCAACGTTGGGAAGATAGTCTGGATCGAAGACCCAAGAATATATTGCAAGGGTGGGACTCACTGTACGCACGATTTCAGCAGGATACGTTTGATGTACAAATCAGGGATAAAGTGATAAAGAACCAACTATTCAGAGAATCGTTAAGCGGCTTGAAAATACCCCGGGTAGCTTTGCCAAAGACTAAACATGCAGGAGAACGCCTTCGCTTTGCCCTGAAAGAAAACCTACCCGGTTATTTTCCATTTACAGCCGGGGTTTTTCCGTTCAAAAGAGAAGGGGAAGATCCTACACGTATGTTTGCAGGAGAGGGAACCCCGGAGCGTACCAATCGTCGGTTTCACTTTGTAAGTGAAGGGATGCCCGCCGCCCGGCTCTCCACAGCTTTTGATTCGGTAACCCTTTACGGTGAAGATCCGGGGTACCGACCGGATATCTACGGTAAAATCGGGAACTCGGGAGTAAGTATTTGTACGCTCGACGACATGAAGAAACTGTACTCCGGGTTTGAGCTTACGGCACCGACTACTTCGGTCTCCATGACCATAAATGGTCCTGCACCAATGATTTTGGCTATGTTTATGAACACGGCTATCGATCAGGAAGTGGAACGGTATCTGAAGGCGGAAGGCAAATGGGAACAGGCGCTCGAAAGCATCCGCAATTATTTTGAACAACGAGGTATGGAACAGCCCGCATACGCCAATGCAATTCCCGAGGGCAATAATGGGTTCGGTTTGGGGCTACTGGGTATTTCCGGCGATCAACTGGTGGATGCCGAAACCTATCAGAAGATCAGAGCTGCTACCCTTGCTGCAGTACGGGGAACCGTACAGGCAGATATTCTTAAAGAAGACCAGGCGCAGAATACGTGCATCTTTTCTACCGAATTTGCCCTCAAAATGATGGGCGATATTCAGACCTATTTCACCCGGAATAAGGTTCGTAATTACTATTCTGTTTCTATCTCGGGATATCATATTGCAGAAGCAGGTGCAAATCCAATAACCCAGGCGGCATTTACACTGGCTAACGGGTTTACTTTTGTAGAATATTATCTTGCACGCGGACTGAATGTTGACGATTTCGCTCACAACTTATCGTTCTTTTTCAGTAATGGTTTGGATCCTGAATATGCGGTTATTGGACGGGTAGCACGTCGAATCTGGGCCATTTCAATGAAGAACAAATACGAGGCGAATGAGCGCTCTCAGAAGCTAAAGTATCACATTCAAACGAGCGGCCGTTCTCTTCATGCTCAGGAAATACAGTTCAACGATATCCGCACAACCCTTCAGGCTTTGATGGCTATTTACGATAACTGTAACTCATTGCATACCAATGCATATGACGAAGCTATAACTACACCCACGGAAGAATCGGTTCGCAGAGCGTTGGCGATACAGATGATCATTAACAAAGAACTGGGCACAGCAAAAAATGAAAATGTAAACCAGGGTTCCTACTTCATTGAAGAACTAACCGATCTGGTAGAAGAAGCTATTCTTTCTGAGTTTGATCGTATCACCGAACGTGGCGGAGTGCTTGGTGCCATGGAAAGCATGTACCAGCGAGGTAAAATTCAGGACGAAAGCTTGTATTACGAAACAAAGAAGCACACCGGCGAACTTCCCATCATTGGTGTAAATACGTTCCTTAATGACAGTGAGCAGGAAGAGGAAGAACCTATCGAGTTAATTCGGTCGACCGAGCAAGAAAAGAAACAGCAAATTGATCATCTGGAAGCTTTTTGGAAACGTAATGAACGGGAGGCTTCTGTTGCGTTAGATCACCTGAAAGCTGTAGCCAGAGAGAATGGAAACCTTTTTGAAGCACTTATGGAAACCGTTAAAGTGGCCTCACTGGGACAGATCTCAAAAGCTCTTTATGAAGTTGGCGGGCAGTACCGAAGAAATATGTAGTATTAATTGTTAAAGTGCTGAAACAACTTGATGGAGTTTTAGTATGGCGGGTAGTTAAATCTAAAGGGCCATGGACACATCTCAACGCAAGAACCGGAATAACGATCCCAATTCCTCTGATTTTGATTTAGATGCCTATCTGGAAGAGCAGGCAAACGGAGGAACTCCATCATCGGAACAGGAAGCTACTTCACGTCCTGAAAAAAGAACAAGTCTGTTGCGAAATGGAATTGCAATTACCCTTTTACTTGCTTTGGTTTGCTTCTGGGGTTGGAATACCTTTCTCAAAGGTTCCGATATAAACTCAGCAACCTTAGGCGCACCTTCTGGGACAGCGGTTGGTATAAGTGCACAAGAGGGACAAACCATTGCTCCGGCCGTTCTTCCACAGTTTGCGGAATATTTGTTACAGGTTAAGAATATGGAATTCGGTATTGACCCCACGGATAACCAAATAAAGGGGATGTATGATGCCGGTATATCCCTGGATTATTTAAATAATCTTGTGGAAGTGGAGTTGTTAGAAGATATGCGTTACTCTGACGCTATAGACTTATATAAACAGGGAGTACCAAAAACGTATATCGAAGAGTTGTATGACACGGAGTTTGTTCCGGATATACGGGTAAGAGGAGTGAAAGAGCTGTATGCAGCCGGAGTTCCAAAAAACTACCTGGAGGCCTTGTATGATGCCGATATGGAAGACAAATCGACCCGGGAAGTGATCGCGTTATACCAAACCGGGGTTACTACTTCCTACCTTGAAGCAATTTACGATGTAGATCTGGAAGATACGTCGGTTCGGGAGCTTATCGAGTTATACCGAAGCGGTGTGACCGTATCCTACCTGGAAGCTCTGTATGATGTGGATTTTGAGGATCGGCCCGTAATGGAGTTTATCAACTTATACAAAAGTGGGGTTACCGAGGCTTATCTGGAAATACTGGACGATGTAGACTTTTTAGAAGACAACCAGACTTCAGACATTATAAAGCTATACCGAAGTGGAGTAACTGCTGAGTTTCTGGAGCAATTGGATGACGATGATCAGCTGGAGGACATGTCCGTAGATCAGGTCATTACAGCTTACCGGAATAAATAGATTGGCAGGTTATAGAAAATAACCTGCCTTTGTTCCACTAACATGATGTGTTAGCTATTGAATGCCTTTCCGGAAGTAAATCTGGAGGTTAGTAATAGAATCAGGGCTATCAGCGCTCCGAATTGTTGTCCATCCCCAATCATGAGATGTGCAAAAAAAGCGAGCGTAAAATTAAAGAAGAAGCCTGCATACGCCCACTCAGTCACTACGGACTGAAACCGACTCCATATAGCGGCAACACCCAGCAGTTTTAGCACGGCCAACGGGTAAATGATGTAGGTAGGATATCCAAAGCTCTGGAAGGCCTTCGATATTTCGGTGTAATTAAAAAAATAATTACCAACCGATAGCAGCATCAAAGCGGTGAGCAAACCGGTTGAAATCCAGAATCCTATTTTGTATTTCTTTTGAGATGTCATAGTATGCGTTTAATAATATTTTAGTTTGACATTAAACTAAATATACGATTTATCATTTTCTAAATCTGTTGAATTCCAGAAAAATCGTACTTATTGGAAAAGTATTTCCTGAACCGGTTTCATCGGCTGCTGGAACAAGGATGCTTCAGTTGATCCATCTCTTCCAGGAGTTTAACTGGGAGGTCATTTTTGCAAGCTCGGCCCAACCCACGGCCTATTCTGACCCCTTGCAAGACAGGCAAATAGAATGCATCCCGATCAAGTTAAATCACTCATCTTTTCAAACAACGCTTAATAACATACAACCCGATGTAGTTCTGTTTGACCGCTTTATGACGGAAGAACAGTTTGGATGGAGAGTAGACGAGAGTATTCCTGATGCGCTTAAAATTCTTGATACAGAAGATTTACACGGACTGCGCTCTGGCCGGCAGTCTGCAGTGAAAGAAGGGAGAGTGTTTAGGGAATCGGATCTGTTAAATCCTCAATCGTATCGGGAAATAGCAAGCCTACTCAGATGTGATGTATCGTTGATTATTTCAGAGTATGAATTGAACCTTCTGGAGTCTTTCTTTAAGGTTCCGTCTTACCTGCTATACTATCTTCCCCTGTTTGTCGCCAAAGATCGGTTAGGTCCTTCTTTGATACCCTTTAACCAACGGCGACACCTGGTTACAATTGGTAACTTTTTGCACCCTCCGAACCGGGATGCTGTTCATCAACTCAGGAAGGTATATTGGCCTGGGATAAGGAGTGAGATTCCGGATGCAGAACTGCATATCTATGGAGCTTACGCAAACACGAATGACATAATGCTGAACAACCCGGACGAAGGATTCTATATGAAAGGCAGGGCAGAGGAAGCCATATCCACCTTAGAAAGATACCGGGTGTTGTTGGCGCCTTTACGTTTCGGTGCGGGTTTAAAAGGTAAGGTTTTAGATTCCATGCAGGCTGGTACCCCTGTTGGAACAACCCATATCGGTGCAGAGGGTATTTCGGGTACTCATCCTTTTCTGGGTTTCGTAGAAGATGATCGGAATACTTTTATTGCGCAGGCGATCCGTTTGTATAAGGATGAAACCCAGTGGAAACAGGCTCAAACAAACGGCTATACTATTCTTCGGGATCGTTTTAACAGTGATATACATAAAAAAGCATTCATGGATGGTATAGAAGCATTATTATCCAATCGTGAACTGCATAGGAAAAAGAATTTTACCGGTGCTATGCTAAAGCATCATAGTTTAGCGAGTACAAAATTTATGGGGCGTTGGATTGAGGAAAAAAATAGAACGTCATAATCCTTCTTATGTCTGAAACACATACCCAAACCTGTTAATGTTATGATTCGCATATCTACACTATTCTTTATCACCATACTCATGAGTACGTCTGTTTTTGCGCAACAAGAGCTTAACGATCTTTTTGAACGCCATGAATTCACGAATAAAGATGGTGAAGTTCTCAGATACAGGTTGTTGAATCCGGATCAAACAACCGATCAGGATACATACCCGCTGGTTTTATTTATGCATGGTGCAGGACAACGGGGAACGGATAATGAGCAGCAGTTGGTGCATGGGGCCTGGAATTTTGCGCTACCTGAAAACAGAGCCGAGTACCCGGCTTTTGTTATTGCTCCTCAGGTACCGGGCGAGCAGAAATGGTCGACCTTAGATTGGTGGGGGCCAACCGATCAGGTGTGGGGAGATTCCCTGTCTCCGGTAATGGAGCTTACTATACAATTGGTAGAGCAGTTTATTGAGAAACATCCTGTGGATGTATCACGAATTTATGTAACCGGGCTTTCAATGGGTGGTTTTGGTACCTGGGAATTCATACAACGTAAACCCGAATGGGTTGCTGCCGCGGTACCCGTATGTGGAGGAGGGGATTTAACCAAGGCGGATCGAATAACTGGCATCCCTATCTGGAGTTTTCACGGAGATAAGGATTACGTGGTAAAAACCGATTTTTCCAGGTTAATGCATCAAACCATTAAAGAAATGGGTGGAAACAGCCGATATACAGAATTGAAGGGAGTAGATCATAATGCATGGGATACGACCTATGCAAATCAGGATATGATCAGGTGGATGTTCTCTCAAAAACAAGGGAAATAAAAAAAGCCATGGCTGATCAGGCACACGGCTTTAGTCAAGAGAGATAGAAATAAACGAATTTATTTAGATTCTGCCAAGCTGTTTTTTTGGAGGTAGAACCTCTTTTCCATACCTCCAACCTTCACATTAAAGTACCCTTGCTCCAGTAACAGCTCTCCATCATGGCTAGGGAACGAGAGATGCTTTTCCGGAAAAATGGTAAACGACACCGTCTTAGATTCACCAGGGTTTAACTCTATTTTTTCAAAGAACTTGACCTCCTTTACAGGTCGTGAAATAGTACCTACTTCGTCCTGGGTATACCATATTACGCTTTCCATTCCCTTGCGGTTTCCCGTGTTGGTTACGGTAACTTCTGCCTTCAGATAATCCGCTTCGGACAGGACAGTATCGGCAAGTGATAGATTAGAATATTCAAATGTTGTATAGCTGAGACCGGTACCGAACTCCCATTGCCAAACCGATTTCTGTCCCTGTTGAATGTCGTTTGCTTCTTCAGGATTGAAGTAATAGACATCACTAGGCTTGTGATTATGTGGTACAAAATGACCGTTATATTTAGGATAGGAGATAGGGAGTTTTCCACTGGGGTTTGCATCGCCAGAAAGCACATTTGCAATGGCTTGCGCACCTTCAAAACCGGGGAGTCCCGCAAAGAGATAGGCGTCCATATCATCAATAACATCAGCGACAATGCGTGGGCGTCCGCCTACAAATACTCCAACCACCGGTTTATTGAATGCAGATAGGGAGCGAATCAACTCTTTCTGGTCACTAGGTAGCTCCAAAGAAGTAATATTTCCGACAAACTCAGTGTATGGTTCTTCTCCGATAGCGGCTACGACCACATCAACCTTAGAAACGGCATCACGGTATGTTTTTTCGTCAAATGTTCCGGATAGCATCGACACGTTTTTCTTTCCGTATCGTTGTTTAAGAGCTGATGAAATCGTGAGCATTTCTTTGGGGTACTGTTCCTCTTTTCCTCCTTGCCATGCCAGTGTCCAGCCTCCGGCAAGATTTCGTTTAGAGTTAGCCGATGGCCCTACAACTAAAATTTTCACCGATTTCGATAAGGGTAGCACGTTGTCATCATTCTTGAGCAGTACAATCGATTCCTCGGCTGCCTGTAACGCTTTAGCGCGGTGCTCTTTTGCTCCGATACGGTTGAACCGATCGTTTCGGGGGTAGGGATTTTCGAACAGCCCCAATTCAAACTTGAGTTTCAAAATGCGTCGGACCGACTCATCAATACGTTCTTCCGTGATCGAGCCTTCCGCAACCAATTCAATCAAAGCCTCATTGAATGCCAGCGATAGAGGAGTCATGCTCATATCTATTCCAGCCAAAACGGATTGAAGGGTAGCCTCCTTATAATCTCTGGCGGTGTAATGATAGTCAACCATTTTACCGATGTCGTTCCAGTCTGTAACAACAACACCTTCAAAATTCATGTAGTTACGGAGTAGGTCGGTAAGAATTACTTTTGATCCGTGCACAGGTACGCCGTTAATCTCACCACTGTTTACCATTATTGTTTTCATACCAGCGTCAAAAGAAGCCTGGAATGCGGGTGCGTGAAACTCGTAAATGGTCTGCATGGAGAGGTCTACCGGAGTCCGGTCCCATCCCGATTTAGGGTCTCCGTATCCAAGAAAATGCTTTCCTGTAGACGCAACTACATAAGGTTCAGCCTCAGGCACATCCTGAAGTCCTTCAGTATAGGCAACTCCATGCCTGGCTGCCACATAGGGAGATTCACCAAATGTTTCATATAAACGAGGCCACAGAGGGTTTCTGCCAAGATCCAGCACGGGTGCAAAATTCCAATGATGCCCTAAATCAGCAGATTCAATAACCGTGATTCGACCCGTTTGGCGGGAATGTTCGTCGTTAAAAGTGGCACCCAGGTTTATGGCCTGAGGAAATACCGTAGAACCTGCCAGGTATGTGGCTCCGTGAATGTGATCGATGCCATAAATAATGGGTATTCCCAATCGAGTTTCTTCAACTGCAATTCTCTGAAGCTTCATAGAGTAGTCATACCAGGTTTTACCAGGTACGGCTTCACCATTTAGAAAAGACCCGACATGGTGATTTAACAGAAAGTCTCGTGCTTTTTCTTCTACAATATCTACGTCTTTTTGTACACCTGTAGAGTTGATCATGGTGATATTGAGCTGAGTCATCTGACCAATCTTTTCTTCAATGGTCATGCGAGAGATGAGGTCTTCGACACGTTCAGATATTGAGGCGTCAGTGT
>JBCBST010000104.1:0-11593 GCA_039819115.1 Bacteroidota bacterium | reverse complement strand
GCAGAATTCTAGTCCTATTTATGAATGGGATGATATCCCCGAAACTGCCGAAAACCTCATATTCATTAATAGCCAACTCAATCTGGATCCCTTTGAAACTGAAATCCTGTTAGATCGCGTGGATTACGGAGATGATTTATTTATAGCAGTGGGTAGAATTGGAGGTCTCCTGGCCGACACCTTAGGCATTGCGATGACAACGGGTTTTTCTGGCATACCTCAATCCACTTCAGATCTTAAAACACTCACGCAAAAGGAATTTCGATTTACAAACCCCGCTTTTTCGGATCAAAGCTGGTTTTTCCCTAAAATTCTGTCCGGTTCTTATTTCGTACAAAGCGACTCTTCGGAAGTATCCTATACCGTGTTGGCTACTGATGATGGAAATAATCCCGTTTTTATACATATTCCTTTTGGTGAAGGAAATATATTTCTATTAAGTACCCCCTTCCCGTTTACCAATTACTATATGCGGGATGTTGAGCAATACACGTTTGCTTCACATGCTATTTCTTATTTGCAAAACCAACCTACGCTGTGGGATGCCTATTACAAAGACGGGATAAACCGCTCCCGCCTGGAATTTATTCTGACAAGCCCCAATCTAAAATCGGCATGGTTTATCTCCCTTCTTGGCATTGTATTATTTCTTTTGTTTTATGGGCGGCGTGTTCAACGCATCATTCCCATCTTACCAGAGCCAAATAATACCAGCATTGAATTTGCCCGGACTATAGGAAGGCTTCACTTCTTGCAAGGTTCCCATGCTGAGCTTTTACAAAAAAAAGCCCAGTTCTTTTATGCGTATTTAAGATCCAATTTGAGCCTTTCTATTACCAGTGCTGATATTTCATCGGACATGAAAAAGGATATAGCCCAGCGTTCGGGCGTCCCCAATGACGATGTAAACCGCCTGTTCTCTTCGTTAACTGAAGCTGAACAGCGCGCTGAGATAACGGTAACCGAACTAAAACAGATCTCTCAACAGATCGATCACTTTTATACCCAGACTAAACGATGAGCGACTCACCCGATAACCTTACTCCGTCCAACGACCCTACTCCACCACCTTTTGAGTCCCGATTAGATTTAAGTGGATTACAAACGCTTGTGAATTCTATTCGTAATCAGATTCAGCAGATTATTGTCGGTCAGCACAAAATGATTGACTTGATGATCTGTGCTTTGTTAGCCGATGGTCACATACTGATTGAGGGCGTTCCGGGTGTGGCAAAAACCCTCACTGCCCGACTACTGGCCCAAACCCTTCATATGGACTTCAGCAGGGTTCAGTTCACTCCTGATTTGATGCCTGCTGATATAACAGGGACCAGCGTATTCAATACAAAGACATCCGATTTTGAATTTAAGCAAGGCCCTGTTTTTTCTAACCTGGTTCTGATTGACGAGATTAACAGAGCACCTGCCAAAACACAGGCCGCTTTGTTTGAAGTGATGCAGGAACAGCAGATCACGGTTGATGGAACCACTTACCCTATGGATACTCCTTTTCTTGTGGTTGCAACCCAAAATCCAATAGAGCATGAAGGCACTTATCGGTTACCTGAGGCCCAACTCGATCGGTTCTTATTCAAAATTGAGGTAGGGTACCCCACTCTTGACGAAGAAGTTCATATTCTTTCGGGTAGCTACGGCCGGAAACAGCAAGCCGAACTGGATGTGGTTAAACCTGTGGTACAAAAAGATGAACTGCTGGCTCAGCGTGAGCTTATCCGGAATATTCACGTTGAGAACAGCTTAATGCGATACATAGCCGAGCTTATCCAGGAAACCCGAAACAGTAGCAGTATTTCCATTGGAGCATCCCCACGAGCATCGGTATATACTATGCGCGCAGCGCAGGCATGGGCAGCTATGAAAGGCCGCGATTTTATCACCCCCGATGATGTTAAAGAGATATTACCCGCAACGCTACGGCATCGGATCACCCTCACTCCAGAACGGGAAATGGAGGGAGCAACACCAGACCAGGTACTCTCTTCCCTTTCTAACAAAATAGAAATACCGCGATAAGTGTTTTTCCGGCATCTATATCTTGATCGAAACGTCTACCTTTTTCTAACGGTAGTTGTTATCAGCTATGTGATCGGCCATTTTGTTCCTGCATTCGGGGCAATTGGGGATATACTTGCGCTCTTGCTACTGGTTGCTACCATCATTGATATTCTCATCTTGTTCATGAATCAACAAGGGTGTACGTTGGTGCGTAACATACCCAAGCGGTTATCTAATGGAGATGAAAACGACATCAGGCTCCATCTTCATTCAACCTATACCGTTCCTATCTCGGTAGAAATTGTTGATGAGATCCCCCATCAATTCCAGATCCGGAATTTCATGCTCAAATCATCACTGAGTCCGGGGAGCCAGAAATCCATTACCTATTCACTCCGGCCTGTAGAACGGGGAGCCTACTTGTTTGGACAAACCAACGTTTTTGTACAAAGCCCGCTACGATTGGTTAAAAGGCGGTATCAATTTGGAAATGAGGAAGAAGTACCTGTTTATCCCTCTTTTATCCAAATGCGTAAGTTTGAACTATATGCCTTTACAAACAGACTGACGGAAGTAGGGTTAAAAAAGATTCGACGACTCGGACATACCATGGAGTTTGATCAAATCAAAGAATATGTACGGGGCGATGATATCCGGTCTATAAACTGGAAGGCCACCGCCCGGTCGAACCAGATGATGGTAAACCAATACCAGGATGAAAAATCACAACCCATTCTGAATGTGATCGATATGGGACGGGTGATGAAACTCCCGTTTAACAGACTCAGCCTGCTCGATTATGCGATTAACACAAGTCTTGTAATCTCAAACATAGCATTGTTAAAAGAAGACAAGGCGGGACTGGTTACCTTTTCTAACGACAAGTCTACCGTCGTGAAACCAGAACGAAAGCGCACACATATTCGCAGAATACAAGAAAGCTTATACAACCTTACCACTAATTTTTTAGAATCGGATTTTGAGCGCTTGCTCATCGCTCTTCGTCAGCATATCAACCAACGAAGCTTACTCCTGCTGTATACCAATTTTGAGACCTTCTCGGCTATGGAGCGGCAGCTGCCCTACCTGCAGCGCATTGCCCGTGATCACTTATTAGTGACCGTTTTTTTTGAAAACACGGAAATGAATAGCTTACTGCGGGTTGAACCTGATACCGTGGGGGATATCTACACCAAAACGGTAGCAGAACAGTTTGCCTATGAAAAAGAGCAAATCGTCCGTGCTTTGAATCAGCGTGGCATTCAGACGATTCTGACACCACCTGAAGAACTTTCGATAAATGCGATTAACAAGTACCTCGAGCTTAAAGCAAGGGGATTGATTTAAAATCAGTTTCCTTTGTATAGCGAAAGAACGTCTCTGAATGTAAGATCATCAATATCGCGGATGGCTAAATCCTTGTAATAACTGGCAGGAACTCCTGCACGGTATAGGGCCAAAGCCCCCTGAGCATTCATCTCATCAAAGATATCAGCATCGCCCATTGCTTTTATATACTCTGACGGAACACCTTCGTTATATAAGGCCACCATGCCGTTTCCGTTCATCTCATCAAAAAGATCAGCTTCACCCAGCTGCTGAATGTACTCAACGGGAATACCTTTGTTGTACATGGCCACCATGCCGTTTGCATTCATTTCATCGAAGATATCGGCATCACCTAACGCCTTAATGTACCCGGATGGAACTTCTTTGTTATACAGCGCCAGCATTCCGTTTCCATTCATTTCATCAAAAATATCCGCTTCACCCAATTCACGAACATACTCAACCGGGATACCATTTTTGTACATGGCCAACATCCCATTTGCATTCATTTCATCGAAGATATCGGCATCACCTAATGCCTTAATATACTCCGGTGGAATATCTGCGTTATACATGGCAAGCATTCCATTTCCACTCATTTCGTCAAAGATATCCGCTTCACCCAGTTGCTGAATGTAATCAGCAGGTACTCCCTGTCTATACAATCCAATAATGCCCGCAGCACTCATTTCATCAAAAAGATCAGCAGAACCGAGTGCATTAATATAACTAAGGGGTACTTCCGCACGGTAGATACCCAGGATACCGGCTCCAGACAAATCATCGAATAAATCGGAGTCTTCCAGTCCTTTTATATACTCCAGTGGTACACCCTCGCGATACAATGTTTGAGCACTCGTTACACTAATATCGTCGGTAATATCAAAGCTCTTGAGAATGCCGGTGTAATCAAGCAGGGAGCCAGAATACTCAATCGGTTCGACCTGGGGCTCATCCACAGCCGGAGTTAATGGAGCAACCGTAGATGGAGAAACCGGGATGACTTCATCGGTAGATTCTGTAACACCAGTCGCGAAAAAATTCTCTATGCGCGACAGCGGGTCCATAACAAATAGCAGGACTAAAGAGGTGAGAATCAAAAGAAACCCTACCCTTTTCCGGCTTGAACCTCTGGGTTTTTCCGATTGAGATCCTGTCTCATCGCCCTGAGATTTCTGTTTTAAATAATCGTCAAGATCAAAATCCTGATTCTTTTTAGCTGATGCTTTTTTTGCTCGTTCCATAGGTAATCCGTTACTCTACTACATCGGAATAAGAACGAGTATCAACCTAAATAGTTTCAGTAAAGAAGATGGTTAATAAATGGCCGGGAATTGCGTTGGATTTACTTCTCTCATCATCGCATATACGGTGTCGAAAATTTCTTCTGCATTAGGTTTACTGAAGTAATCCCCATCGGATGCATATGCCGGACGATGAGCCTTCGCAGAAAGAGTTTTCGGTTCTGAATCCAGGTAAAAGTACGCTTCCTGTTCCTGCAGTATCCTGTCCAGGATAAAACCAGAAGCACCACCGGGTACATCTTCATCCACAACCAATAAGCGGTTGGTCTTTTTGATAGATTCTTTAATGACGTGAGTGCGATCGAACGGCAATAAGGTACGGAGGTCAATCAGTTCAACTGAGATTCCTGCCTTATCAAATTCTGGCACTATACTCTGTACGATGTTAAATGTGGAACCATAAGAAACAATGGTAATATCCGTTCCTGTCCGGATGATCTCAGGAATACCCAGCGGGGTAGTAAACTCCCCAATATTATCCGGCATTTGTTCCTTTAAGCGGTATCCATTTAACGGTTCGATGATAATAGCGGGGTCATCGCCCTGAATCAGGGTATTATAAAAACCAGCAGCTTCTGTAAGGTTACGGGGAACGCAAACATGCACACCCCTTGCCCCGCCCAGAATCATGCCCATCGGTGATCCAGAATGCCAGATCCCCTCCAGCCGATGCCCACGGGTACGAATAATAAGAGGTGCAGCCTGGCCACCTTTTGTTCGGTATCGAAGAGTTGCCAGATCGTCACTGATCCCCTGGAAACAATACAATAGATAATCCAGGTACTGTATTTCGGCAATAGGTCGTAGTCCGCGCAGAGCCATCCCTATGCCTTGTCCTAAAATCGTTGCTTCGCGAATACCTGCATCACTAACCCGTATTTCGCCAAACAGTTCCTGAAGCCCTTCCAGCCCTTTGTTTACATCACCCAGCTTTCCGGAATCTTCACCAAACACCAGGGTGCTGGGATGATTTTCAAATAGCTTTACAAAATTTTCCCGAATCACCATTCGGCCATCCACCATTTTCGATGATTCTGAATAGGCCGGTTTAACTTCCTCAACCTGTACAGGAGAATAAGCCGTTTGACTGTACAAGTGGGTATTATAGTTTTCTTTTCCCATTGCTTCATACTCATCAATAAAACGGATAAGCTCATCGCGGGTAGATGAAGAGAAGCCGGCTGAGTATCGCAGCGCTTTTTTGGAAGCTCCCATGATATCCCTACGTATAGCCGTTGGGTAACTTTTTAATGCCTTCGCGGTATCCGTAATTGCCGAACTTGAAGTTTCCTCTGCTAATTGAACCATGAGCTCCAATGCTTTGAATTTTTCCTCTTTGATGGGTTCAAAATAAGCTTGCCAGGCCGCTTGACGGGCATCATTTACTTCTTTCTGAGCTTCAGCTTCAAGCTCATCCAATTTTTTTGCCGTCGCAATTTTGTTCTTTACGATCCATTTTCGAAGCTGATCCAGGCAGCAAAACTCTTGTTCGAACTGAAGGCGTTCTTCTGTTTTATATCGTTCATGGGAGCCCGAAGTGGAATGTCCCTGGGGTTGGGTTACTTCTTCTACATGAACCAGAACAGGTACATGTTCTTTTCTGGCAATACTAACGGCGTCTTTGTACGTATTAACCAAGGCTTCGTAATCCCATGCCCGAACCTTTAGTATTTCAAACCCGGGTTTGGTTTTCGTTCGTTTAAAACCACTCAATACATCTGAAATACTCTCTTTCGTGGTTTGATACTTCTTCGGTACCGAGATACCCCAGCCATCATCCCAAACACTTAACACCATGGGAACCTGAAGCACGCCAGCAGCATTGATGGTTTCCCAGAATAACCCTTCTGAAGTACTGGCATCACCAATAGTACCAAAAGCTACTTCGTTGCCTTTCTTAGAGAACTTCTCCCATCCGGAACCTTTTGCTTTGAGCGCTTTTTCATTCCGGTATACTTTTGATGCCTGGGCTAATCCTAATAACCGGGCCATTTGGCCGGCAGTAGGTGAAATGTCGGAAGAGGTGTTTTTTGATGCAGTCTGGTCGATCCAGTTCCCTTCTTCATCGATTAATCGGGTGGCAAAGTGAGCGTTCATTTGTCGCCCGGCCGAAAATGGATCGGCATGTACATCAGCATGAGCGTATAGCTGGGCGAAAAACTGTTGCGGTGTTGTGCCTTCAATCGCAAGCATGAATGTTTGATCGCGATAATAACCAGACCGGAAATCTCCGTTTTTAAATTGCTTTGCCATTGCAATTTGGGGCACTTCTTTGCCGTCCCCAAAAATCCCGAATTTCGCCTTCCCGGTTAATACTTCTTTTCTCCCTACCAACGACATGTGGCGGCTTACCCAGCCTAACTTAAAATCTGCTAAAATTTCTTTTTTTCTTGCAGCAGAGAATTTACTTCTTGATGATTTGGCGACTGCTTCAGCCATTCCAACTCCTTGCTAATGATTAACGATGTTCAATGTACAGGGTACCCAACTCAAGGGGCGAAAGTATACATAAAAGCGCTTTTCTAAGCAATTAAAAGCACTTTTTCGGATATGATTTAATTATTCAGTAAAACCACCTTCCGTCATTTTAATTGGATCAAGTGCCTTTTCCAGCTCTTCGTCCGATAAATCCGTCATTTCCCGGGCCACATCCAGTACAGGTCGATTTTCGGCAAATGCTTTCTTGGCAATTTTGGCAGCCAGGTCGTACCCGATAATAGGATTAAGCGCCGTAACCAAAATCGGATTTCTGCCAACCATATCCTGGATTACTTCTCTGCGTGCTGTTAACAAAGAAACTGAGCGATCGGCCAGGTTACGGGACGCATTGGCCAGAATTTCGATGGATTGAAGCAGATTATGAGCGACAACCGGCAGCATTACATTCAGCTCAAAATTTCCGGCCTGACCGGCAATCGTTACGGTTGCATCATTTCCAATAACCTGGGCACAAACCATGGTAAGGGACTCTTCAATGACGGGGTTTACTTTTCCGGGCATGATAGACGATCCGGGTTGTAAGGCTGCCAGCTGAATCTCACCCAAGCCGCTATTAGGTCCTGAGTTCATCCAGCGCAGGTCGTTACCAATTTTCATCAGGCTAACAGCGATGGTTTTTAACTGCCCGCTTAACTCAACCGGGGCATCAACAGTGGCTTGTGCTTCAAAATGATTTTTAGCCTCCCAAAACTCTTCGCCCGTAAGTTCGGAGATGGCTTCAGCAAAAGAATCTCCAAACTCGGGGTGGGTGTTGATACCTGTTCCTACAGCAGTACCACCCTGAGGCAGTTCCCGAACACGCTCCAGAGCTGCTTCAACCCGGGCAATACCCAATTCTATTTGCCTGGCATAACCACCAAATTCTTGCTGAAGGGTAACGGGCATGGCATCCATAAGATGGGTTCGCCCCGTTTTAACGACGTCGGCAAACTCCCGGCCTTTCGAGATAAACGTATCATGAAGATGTTGAAGGGAAGGGATAAGATTACGTACCACCGACAACACCGCCGCAACACGGATAGTCGTTGGAATAACGTCATTCGAGCTTTGTCCGAAATTGATATGGTCATTTGGATGAATCACCGTATCCGTTTCTCCTTTCAACTGGTTCGCCAATTGAGCAATTACCTCATTGGCGTTCATATTCGATGAAGTACCGGAACCTGTCTGAAAGATATCGATCACAAATTGATCGTCATGACGACCGTCTATGACCTCCTGTGCTCCTTTTTGAATGGCTTCTGCAACTTCAGTCTCTAATAAACCAAGTTCATTATTAGCGATTGCTGCAGCTTTTTTAACACATCCCAGGGCCTCTATAAAGCGGCGTCCGAAACGAATTCCGCTTATCGGAAAATTATCAAAAGCACGTTGGGTTTGGGCTTTATACAGGGCATTAACAGGAACTTTCACATCGCCCATGGAATCAGTTTCGACTCTGAAATCGCTCATACAATCAATATTCTAAGGATCAAAAATTTCGGTTCAAAAGTACGGTATTACAGATTGGCTTACTGTAAATAATCGTACCCCTTAACCTATCCCGCCAGCATGAAGGAAGTATGAAAACGGTATTAAACCAACTTCTTTCTATACATTCGGTAGGTTTTATCCAGCTTGCCTCCAATCCGTTCAGCAACCCGGATCATCTCCTGATTTGTACCCAATACCCAACTCAATTCAGACTCAAAAAAGTCCCGCCGCATACCATTCTCTATTGATTTCTGATGCATCAACGCATCAATACCTTTCCCACGATACTCGGGAAGGATGCCCATAAGCGCCGTTCGGATTCGATTTATCTTACGCCTGCCCAATAATAACTTTACGAATCCAAATGGGAACAGATTTCCCTTCATATTTTTAAACACCATGTTATAATCCGGCAATGCAACCGAAAACCCAATAGGGTTACCATCAATCTCAGCAATATGGGCAAAGTCTGTGTCTAAGATCTGTTTAAAATCTTCCGCCGTTGCCTGTAACTCTTCTTTCGTAAGGGGCAAAAATCCCCAGTTATCTTTCCATGATTCGTTATAGATATGCCGAACGATCTCAACCTCTTTATTAATCTTCTTAAGATTGACGGGGCGTATAACAAGATTTGGATTTCTTTTCTTTACGATTTCCATCGCCCGATTCATCCGGTCCAAAGAAACGGTCTGTTGATTCACTACATAAGCAAGTAAATCCATATCGGGCTCAAACCCAGCCGCCAAGATAAGTTTTTCATAGTACGGCTTGTTGTAAGGCATGAGAATGTAGGGCTGTTTATCGAATCCATCTACAAGGATTCCAATCATGTCCATCATACCTGGGCTGGCAGGGCCCAATACTTCCGTCATGCCTTTATCCCGAAGCCAGTCTTCAGCCACACGAAACAACCAGTCTGCGGTATATTGATCATCAATGGATTCAAAAAACCCGAAGTGGCCTACTTTAGAATCGTGATATTTGTTAAAACGATGATCAACAACGGCAGAAATACGTCCGGCTATCTGGCCGTTTTTTTCTGCAACAAAGAGCGCGATTTCTGCATCATTGAAGTAAGGGTTCTTCTTCGTATCGATCAGCTTTTTCTGTTCCATTCTGAGCGGAGGAACCCATGTACCATCATTTGCATAATGGGTATATGGAAATTCGATAAAGCTTTTTCGCTCTTCTTCTGTTGTAACGAAGGTAACCCCGTTGGTATTCATGTGTGTTTATTTAAACGGCACCGTGGCCGTTCTGGTCAATAATACCGTGCCTGATTCCAACTTTTCTAAACGCTTCCAGAATTCGATTCAAATGATCGTCTGTATGACTGGCCATGTAACTGGTACGCAACAAGGACTGGCCTTTGGGTACAGCTGGAGGAACAACCGCATTGGCGTAAACACCTTCCTGAAACAGGTCTTTCCAGAACTCGAAGCATTTCATCATCTCACCAATTACAACAGGTATGATGGGAGACTCGCTTGTCCAAACGTTGAAGCCTAAGTTTCTTAGTTCTGTCCGCATGTAAACGGCAATTTCTTCGAGACGATCGAGACGCCAGGTTTCCTCTTTCAGAATCTCAAGTGCTTTTAACACGGTAGCCACATTTGCCGGTGGCATGGAGGCACTGAATATATGAGCTGGTGAAGAATGACGGATGTATTCGATAACAGGCCGCGTGCCAACAAGGAAACCGCCTAGCGATGCAAATGACTTGGAAAATGTACCACTGATTAAATCCACATCATCCGTAAGCCCGAATACAGAAGCAGAACCACGTCCGCCCTCCCCAACAACACCAACGGCATGAGCATCATCTAAATACAATCGGGCGTTAAATTCTTTAGCGAGGGCAACGAGCTCGGGTACTTTGGCCAGCGTACCACTCATAGAAAACACACCATCCGAAACAATAATCTTTCCGGCTTCAGAATCTTCCCGTTCTAACATTTTACGGAGTTGATCCATGTCGTTATGCAAATACCGAACGGTTTTTGCATTCGATGCCAACGTTCCCATCACAATACAGGCATGATTATCCCGGTCAGAGAAAATGATGTCGTTCCGGCCAGCTATGGTTTGAATGGAACCTTCGTTGGTCTGGTAACCAGTAGAAAATAGCACACAGGCTTCTTTGCCCATAAACTCAGCTAATTTCTCTTCCAGCTCAATGTGTATATCGAGTGTTCCGTTAAGATAACGCGAGCCAGTGCAACCAGTCCCGTATTTGGTAAGAGCCTGTTGAGCTGCTTCGATGGTACGGCGATCGTTGGTCAAACCAAGATAGTTGTTAGATCCGGCCATGATCACTTCATGCCCCTCGATCTCAACTATGGTACCATCGGTTGCTTCAAGTGGTTTAAAGTAAGGATATAAGCCCTGTTCTCTTATTTCATCGGCAATCGTAAAGTTATATGCCTTTTCGAAGATGTCGTTTGCAATGTCTACTTTGGTTCCGGCCATCCGGGAGGTCCTCACTCACAAAAAATTTGGGTACTTAACGGCGAAATATAGTTAGTATTAATTTTGTATCAAATTAAGCCAGCGCCAAACGCACTAAAGAAGCTAACTTTTCACTCTTTGGATAACGTTATCAAGGTACGAAATATATTTTTTTGCTACTGAGTTCCACGCAAAATTATCCTCAACATATTTCTTACTCGATATTTCCATTTCCGGAAGGTGTTTCGAGATCACAAGGTCTATCTTTTCGGCAAACCCTTCTGCGTCATACACCGGATTTTTAAACCCGTTCTTACCATTTTCAATTACGTCCTTTATCCCTTCAAGATCTGAAGCAACAGCCGGAGTACCGGCAATATTAGCTTCCAGCAGTACAATTCCAAATCCTTCCATATCGCCTTCAACGGGAATATTAGGCATTACAAAGATATCAGCAGCTGTGTAAGCTTGTTGCAGGGTAACGTACTGCTTGTTGGCAAACAACCCGATTTGACCCTGCAACA
>JBCBST010000103.1:0-11632 GCA_039819115.1 Bacteroidota bacterium | reverse complement strand
TGTAGTGTTTGTACCGGTAGTTTCCTGCTTGCCGAATCGGGTTTACTTGATGGTAAAACAGCTACGCTGCATTGGAAGTACTTTGATGCATTTTCAAAACGATTTCCCACAATCCGCCTTGAAAAAAACCGGTTATTCACACAATCCGGTAAGATTCATTCCAGCGCCGGTGTTTCTTCAGGCATCGACCTTTCCCTATTTCTGCTGGAACAATTTTACGGTACCCGACTCGCTCTTGACGTAGCTAAAGAGGTGGTTATTTATTTTCGCCGAAGTGCCTCAGACCCACAGCTTAGCATTTTTCTTCAATACCGGAATCATATCGATCAACGCATCCATCAAGCCCAGGACTATCTGATCAACAACCTTACCCAGGCACCTACCACAGAAGAACTGGCTCTAAAACTGAACATGAGCAAAAGAAATCTTACCCGTCTTTTCAAAAAGACCACAGGGATCACTATAGGCGCATACATTGAAAAGTTAAGAGTGGAAAAAGCGGTCGCTTTGCTATCTGAAGGCCATAAAGTTGATGTTGTAGCCCATCAATGCGGACTTAAAAGCTCTAACCAACTACGTGCTATCCTGAAAAAGCATACGGGAGTCCTCCCAACCGAAGTCACCTCTCTGCATAATTAGTCCCCATCCTGCGCCCGGATGTCCTTTTGCCGATCCGTTGGACCATGTAGCTTATCACCTATGATTAAATCAACAAGCTTCGTTTTCCTATTCTGCTTTTTGATGTGTGCTTCATGCATCAAGAACAGCGGTAACTATTTTTGCCCCCCATGTGGCCTCGACTGTGATACGCTAACCTTTTCTAAAGGGGGAACCTGTCCGCATTGTAATATGAAGCTTATTTCAACATCCAAGTCAGAACCTGAGGTCGATACATTGGTACATTCTATAGATATAAAAGACGGCCCCGGCACCTTTTGGATGGAAGGCGGATATGACAAAAACAAAACGATTGCGATTCACTATTACAAACCCATGAGTTTTAATCAGGGCTCCAGGGTACTTCTTGTGATTCCCGGAGCCGGAAGGAATGGAGACGATTATCGTGATGCCTGGATAGAGTTATCCGAACAATACAACCTGCTTGTACTGTCTCCCGAGTATTCAGAACAGCATTATCCCGGGTTCTGGAGCTATAACCTGGGTGGAATGATCGATAACGTGGATGTGCAAAAACAAACATTCAGCATTAATCACGACGCTAGTCAATGGATATTCGGGGATTTTGACCGAGTGTTTGATGCGGTAAAAACAGAGCTGAACCTGACCTCCTATCGTTATGACCTGTTTGGGCATTCCGCCGGGGGACAACTTCTACATCGGCTTGCCATCTTTGAACCGGAAAGCAAAGCTGACCGGATACTAGCCTCAAATGCCGGTTGGTACACGGTCCCGTCCCTTTCAGAATCCTTTCCATACGGACTTCTTTCCCTTCATGAAACAGCTAAAGAATTAAACTTTGGTGCTAACCTCATCCTCTTTTTAGGGGAAAAAGACGATGAAAACGAAACGAGAGGACATTTGAGACGCTCACCGGAGGTGGACAAACAAGGACTTCACCGGTTAGAAAGAGGTATCTATTTTTACCATCAATCCAAAAAGATAGCAGCCGATTCGAACCTGACATTTAACTGGAAACTGGAAATTGTTCCAAACGTTGGACACGACTATAGATTGATGAGCAAAAAAGCAGGTGAATACCTGTATGGTGCGGAAAAAAAATAGCGGATCTCTATCGTTCATGTATCCCAACAAGGATGTGTGAATTCTTAGCTCTGCCACAAATTCCTGACTATGCAAGTATGCAGGTTTCCGGTATCCCCCTAAAACTCAAAATACCGTTTGGCATTATGATAGCTGATGTCGGCGATCATCCCTCCCACTAAATCATAGTCGGTTGGGAGAATACCCTGGTCCATCCGGGTGCCAAGATAGTTACACAGCACCCGTCGGAAATATTCGTGACGGGGGTAAGACAGAAAGCTCCGGGAGTCGGTGAGCATGCCTACAAACACGCTTAACAGCCCCATATTCGACAGATTCATGAGCTGGTCTTCGATACCTTCCTTCTGATCCAGAAACCACCACCCCGATCCGAACTGCATCTTCCCCACAGCAGATCCATCCTGGAAATTACCGATCATAGTGGCCATCAAGGCATTATCAGAAGGGTTTAAATTGTAGAGAATGGTTTTAGCCAGTTTGTTATCGGTATCCAGCCGGTCCAACATCTTACCCAAGGGACGTGCCAGGTCAAAATCTCCAATGGAATCAAAACCCGTGTCTGGTCCGAGTGTACGGTACATGCGGGAGTTTACATTCCGAAGAGCTCCCAAATGGTATTGCTGCACCCATCCTTTTTCGTGATCCATGCGTCCGAACTGGATCAGCATATCGGATTTAAAGATGTGTTGTTCCTTTACGCTTAGGACTTCTCCCTTCCGGGCTTTTTGAAAGATGGCTTCCACATCAGCTGTCGTATACTCATCTGCGTACGCCTGCTCGATGCCATGATCGGATAACCGGCATCCCCGGTCGTGGAAAAACTGATGACGATCCAGGATAGCTTCCATATATCCGGCATAATCAGACACCTCGCGATTCGTAATTTCGATCAACCGATCCACCCAGGAGTTAAACAGGACCAGATCCTCCACCATCATTGCTTTATCGGGACGGAACGCAGGAACCACCTTCACTTCAAATCCACTTTCTTTGATCTGCTGATGGTATTCCAAGGTATCCAGGGGATCATCGGTTGTACAGATCACCTCGACATTAAAATAACGGATGATATTGCGTACGGATAAGTCCGGGGTGTTCAGCTTCTCGTTTCCCTCCTTCCAAATCGATGCTGCGGTATCTGCATTCAACAACCGGTCGGTGATCCCAAACGGATGCTTTAGCTCCATATGCGTCCAGTGATAGAGCGGGTTATTGAGTGTTTTAGGTACCGTTGCGGCCCAGGCATGAAATTTTTCCCAATCACTGGCATCGCCGGTGCAAAATCGTTCGTCAACCCCGTTGGCACGCATCGCCCTCCACTTATAATGATCGCCATAGAGCCAGATCTGGGTCAGGTTTTCAAATATGTGATCTTCCGCTATGGGTTGGGGCGGAATATGACAGTGGTAGTCGATGATGGGAAGCCCGGCTGCGTACTCATGATAGAGACGTTGTGCAGATGCGGATTGAAGAAGAAAATCGTCGTGAATAAAAGACATAGTCTGACTGATCCGTGAAGGTGCAAATTTGCGCAAATAATACATAAAAGTTTGCATTGGGTTTATGCTTCGACGGCTTTTTCGTTACTTTTACACCTCACCTCAAATACCCCCAATGAAGCTAGGATACACGATTTTATATGTGCCCAATGTGGCTGAAGCCGTTCTCTTTTACGAACAAGCCTTCGGCTTTGAGCGTCTTTTCATGACCCCGGAACAGGACTATGCCGAACTCAACACCGGTGAGACCACGCTGGCCTTTGCATCGATTGAGTTAGGTAACACGAATTTGAAACAGGGATTTGAGCCCGTAACCCCGACATCGAAGCCCGCTGGGTTTGAACTTGCCCTGGTAACCGATCACATCGATGAGGATTTCGCACGGGCGATTGAAGCTGGTGCCACCCTGTACGAATCGGTGGTACAAAAGCCGTGGGGACAAAAAGTGGGTTACGTAAGAGACCTTAACGGCTTCCTTATTGAGATCTGTACCCCCATCCCTAACAACGAATAATCACTCTATGGACACTCCATCCTTTCTGCATATCCATCCCGACGATAATGTACTGGTTGCTCTTGACGAACTCCCGGAAGGAGAAGTACTGGATGTGGATGGAAAACACATTACCGTGCACACCTCCATCCCAAAAGGACATAAAATAGCCCTGGAAGCTATCGAAGAAGGTGTACCTGTAGTTAAATTCGGAGCCGTAATCGGGCATACCACCGAATCGATTGAACCCGGAGCATGGGTTCATTCCCATAACCTGGAAACCGATTTAGACGAACTGCTTGCATACACTTATGCACCGGTTGCTAACCCTGCTCCTGCGCCCTCCCAAAAACCCTACACCTTTAAAGGATATAAACGATCAAATGGTACCGTTGGAATCCGAAACGAGATCTGGATTTTAAATACCGTGGGGTGTGTGAATACTTCGAGCATGATGATTGCCCAGCAAAGCATGCCCTTAGCCTCCCATCCGTCCATTGATGGTGTTCATGCTTTTCCTCATCCCTTTGGATGCAGCCAGCTGGGGGATGATCTCACCTACACCCAGCGTATTTTAGCCGGATTGATACATCATCCTAATGTTGGCGGGGTGTTGCTGCTTGCACTGGGTTGTGAGAATAACCAGGTGGACGAACTCCTTGAACTGGCCAAAGTGGAAGACCGAAGCCGCATTCGTGTAATCACCGCCCAGGAGGTTTCGGATGAAATTGAGGATGGCATTGAGGCCATCGAAGAACTTGCGGACATCATGAAGGAAGACCTCCGGGAGGAGGTCCCGGCATCGGAGCTCACCATTGGAGTTAAATGCGGAGGCTCGGATGGATTTTCAGGCCTCACCGCCAACCCTCTGGTGGGCCGGATTACGGATAAACTTACGGCATTAGGCGGACGGGTAGTTCAAACGGAAGTGCCGGAGATGTTTGGAGCCGAGCAACAACTCATGAACCGGGCAGAAAATGCCGATGTATTCGAGGATATCGTGGGATTGATCAACAACTTTAAATCCTATTTCAAATCTTATGGCCAGCCGGTGTACGAAAATCCATCACCGGGTAACAAAGACGGAGGCATTACTACCTTAGAGGAGAAATCGTTGGGTGCTATACAAAAAGGTGGACAGGCTACCATTACCGACGTACTTGATTATGGAGAACGGGTACGCAAACCCGGCCTCTCTCTCATTTATGGTCCCGGTAACGATGGCGTCTCTTCAACCGTTATGACGGCATCGGGGGCTAATATGGTATTATTCACCACCGGACGGGGCACCCCACTGGGCTTTCCAGCTCCCACCGTCAAGATTTCGACCAATACCGATCTGGCTGAGCGAAAACCTAAATGGATCGACTTCGACGCCGGCGTACTTATGGATGGGACCTCATTCGAAGATCTGACCGAAGCATTCTTCACGTATTTGTTACAGGTAGCCTCCGGAGAGGTATACACCAATAACGAGAAACGGGGATACCGGGAAATCGCGATTTGGAAAGATGGAGTTACCCTGTAGGATTGATTAGCACATCCCGGTGTATTCCTTGTATAGGTCATCCCTGCGAAGGCAGGGATCTGAGTTTATGTAGAAAGCTGATTCTTATTATCACGACAGAAAGTGTTTGGATAGATCGTGACGTCGGGCTTTGGTGAACGATCTGGATTCCTGCCTCCGCAGGAATGACATAAATACGGTTTTCTTGTTTTTTATGCCGCCCTAAAACGGTCAACGAATTACCTAACATTTATAATCCAGAATTTAGGTACTCAAATCTGGCGACGCTTGCGCCAGGTAATAGGACGAATCTGAATTTTGTTTAAAAACTGGAAGCCTAAACGAAAACTCACTGTTTGACGAGTTTCAGTTTATGATGAGTTCGAAGCTTCCGAGAGTTTCCTGAAACGAGGAATTTGAGTTTTCTTGATTTTTTCGACCCTTTTGTATCAAGACAAAAGGGTCAATCAATTATCCAGCATCTACAATCCGGAGGATACAAAGGCGACGAAGCCTGACGACAGGCAGGATGATAGCTTAGAAGGTTGGTTTGTATGCGCCAGGTGAGACAGTTTGCCTGGATGGAAGTCGATTCATAAGATCCTGAACCAGGCCTCGATGCATAGGCCTGTTCAGGATGACAAGGTGAAGTTGGTAGGACAGGATCACGAGGTAAGTGAGTAGATTTGTTTTAGGAAGTATTGGTTGATACGATTCCTGTCCGGCAAGATGACAACTTTCGTTGAGTCCGGAAGCTTTTCAACCGCACCCATGTCCTTATCTATCAATTCCCTCGGACGGGTAAAAACAACATCTGGTACGCATGGAAAACCTTCTTACTATGGTTATTTTCCAATCGAACTACCCTAACCATTCATAAATTCATGATATGAAAGCAGCTGAAATTCGTGTCATACTCATCGTTTTAGTGGCTTTTGGAGCATACTATATGGTGGATGAATTGCTTTTTGCCAATATCAGAGCCTGGTTTACTTCATTTACAGAACAACAGGGCGTTTCACATATCCTGGCTTATGTTCTCGTTGGGATTCCGGTGTTCGCAGGTGCGTTAGTATCCAGGTCGGCCCGCACATTTTTTAAAGATCTGGGCCTCTCCGGTAACCTGGCACAAGCTCTGATCTATTCCTTCGCTTTTACGGCACCCATGCTGGCCGGCTATGCCCTCGTATTTTCGTTCAATGCAGAAATTAGTCTGGATGATGTTTTAATCGGGTCGGTGGCTGCCGCCTTTTTTGAAGAGCTGTACTTCCGGGGGTTCTTATTCGGATGGCTATTCCGCTTTACCCGGTTCGGCTTTATTCCTTCGGTGTTATTGGGTGCCCTCATTTTTGCAAGCATGCATTTGTATCAAAGCCAGGACCCGGCCACATTAATCGGAATTTTTATGACCACTCTGCTGGGTGGAATCTTATTTGCCTGGGTATATGCCGAATGGGACTTTAACCTTTGGATGCCCATTGGCCTGCATCTGTTTATGAACCTGTTCTGGGATCTTTTTTCCGCGGGCGATAATGCCTTTGGCGGACTCTGGAGTAACGTATTTCGCGTTATTACCATCGCGCTGATCATCATAGGCACGATCCGGTACAAGAAGTGGAAAAACCAACCGCCTACCATTACAAGGCGCACCCTTTGGATGAAACCGGGGAGGTAATGCAATCCATGGACCCCGCTCTTGAACTCAAAAAAGCGCTCCGGTCAGGTATAACGTACAACGACCGGGAGATCGTCCAAAAGCTTGATGCTTCTCCATTAGTGAATTTGTTGCTACAACCCGTTCCTGCTCAACCGATTACAGCAACTCAAAGAACTACCGGGAAGTGAGTTATTGCCTCAAGTCAATCAATGGGTGCATCAATTAGCGGATCGTACCCTGACCGAACATGGTTTTTCTCCTTCCGGAAAAGCGGATGATATACTAGTCTGTTACCAGGCAATGATTACCAGCGTGCTGATTCATTTTCGGCACCCTGATCTTGAAGCTATTGAGCGGGGTATCCGGTGGATACTGGAGTATCAATTCTTTGAGCTGGGAACGATTACCTCCTGGAAGGGATCCGGTATACAGAAGTATGGCGGATGTTTACGATCCACACCATGCTATATCGGATTATCCAAATCCTGTATCGCCCTTTCCGATTATGTGCACGCCGATTGGGTTCGTAAGGATCTGAAAGAGGAAGCTTCCATCAAACTACAGGCCGGCCTGGGATACATCCTCGATCATCAGGTGTATGTGCGAGAATCCAAGCAAGAGCCGATAACCAAAGATATAACAAAGCTCGCCTATCCCTTTACCTATAAAGTAAACGTACTGGAACTGCTAAGGCTGTTACGGACAAATGATAAACTGAATGACCCTGGAACGGCCCATGCCCGAACCTTCATCCGGTCAAAACAAAAAAAAGATGGATTCTGGAGAGCCCTGCTATTCGATATCCTGCGCATTGGGTTCCTTTTGACGAACCAAAACAACCCGCTCTCTGGCTTTCTGATGAAATTGCTTTCACGATTACCTAAACACGACGAGGGTTCCATCAAAAACGATAGTGATACCAATCGGATATTAGAAATGGATTTGGTTTAGCATAAAACAAAACGGATACCTACCCCGTTTTATATCATATCACGGCTTTCCGCTCCTCAGGTTGGTTAAGAGGTAGCGGGAAGCCTTTTTTATTGAGTAGTGTACAGTCTGACCAGCTTCCGTACGGTCTCACTCCAGCATATACGTCCCTTTTCCTTTTATCCTCATACCTTTATCCAGGATAACCCGGGGAATGCTATACACGCTGTTACCCTGTAAGAATTGTTCATGTCCGCCTCCATACTGATCGATCTGAACCAGGTACACATTTCCGGTATCCGGATCGGTATAGGCCCGGGTAGATTGACTCCCATCCGAAAAGAAATGAACCCCCGATCCATTGGCAGGATGGGATAGGTTCACGTGCTTCACATTCAGTTTCGTGCTTCTGAAATCCCGGGTTCCCCATTCATTTTCCTCCCAAAACCAGGGTCTCCGATCGATGTTATTTGGATAACCCGGTAGTTTGTCAAAGCGGGAAGATGCCGTACCAGTTAACCTGCTGATGTGATCATCGGGATACCAGCTCCAGTATCCTTCCCTGTTCCAGGTTAGCTCGCCCAGGGTGTGGTGCAGTTTCCAGGCAATACCGGTTTCTCTCATCTCCTGAGAATCGGGTTGTTTATGTACCACATGTGCTGCTGGTTTATTTTCGATCAGCCATTCAAAATCGTACTCCACTTCCAGCTTACTATCCCCTGTAAAACGATACATAAATGAACCCTTAGCTTCGTTATACGATCCAAACACATGTACCACCAATGGATTAGAGTCATTACCTGAATATACAATTCGATCCATATTCCAGTTTTTGGCGTATACAGTCCCGGATGTACGCTGGCGGGTAGCCGTTAAAAAGGGCCCTTCTTTAATCATAAATTCCTCTCCACGCTTTCCTCCTGAGATAAGCCCCGTTGTTCTGTTAATCATCCACTGGTAGCGCTCTCCCTGTACTTTGATCGTTTCGCCTGTCTCCATTACCGAAACGTTCTGAGACCGAAACGGAACCTCGGGTTCAGTCGGAATACGAAGAGAAAAACGATCCATCAAAAAGCCGAGCGGGGCATATACATCAAGCAGGAGTTGATCTTTGGACTGCATGGCGCGTGGCAAAGCAATACGCACGGTTCCCGTATCCAGTGGAGGTATAGCTGGATTGGGTACTTCGAGTGTATCCCCATTTAAGGTGACAATAAGCTGCATTTCCGAGCTATTCGTGAACGCTGAGCGATTAATAAACCTAAACTCAGCTACGGTATTATCCTTCTTGAAACCAGAATCCTGCAGCCTCAGGGATGAATTTGCTTTCTTCACATTCCAGAATTCCGGTTTTGTTCGCCTGAACCGATCCAGTATTCCCCAATCCCGCTCCACAGCCCCATTCCAAACATTGCGCATACGAACTTCAAAGCTCACCCCATAAAAAAGATATCCTCCCAGTACAGCATCGTTATTCCACATGTACTCGAGATGATCTTCGTAAGAGTGTACCCAATGATCCCGAACAGTGGGATCAGTTTTGAAATCCCCTTTTGCATATTCGTGTACATGCGCCCATTCTCCATGAAACATCGGGCGTTGGTCAGGCATGCCTTTATCCACCAAATTAGGGTAATGTTGATTATCGATAGTAGTTTGGGGAAGATTATGCCCCATACGTTCGTCTTCGTGGGCCTCAGCCCAAAGTGGCCGGGTTGAGTCAAGACGCTGAGTTAAATAACCCCCATCTACAAATACGGGGAACGTCCAGATCGACTCGTTACCAAGGCTCCAGACCACAACAGAAGGATGGTTCCTGAAGACCTCGATTTTTTGGCGCGTAATGTGCTGGTAATCGGCATATAAAATCGGGTTGTTCCCCAGTCCGCGGGTATCCTTCATCCAGGATACCTCCACCATATTAATAGGCGTATCAATACTCGTTAACAGCCCCAGGGAGTCACAGATTTCAATAACATCCTTATTCGGGTACGCCCTCACCATATTGAAATTGGCGTACTTGAGCAGGTTCAGATCATATAACATATCGGCCCGACTTACTGAGTTATTGGTCTTGTAATTCGGTACATGAAAATAACCTACTCCTTTCGCCTTCAGTATGCGCCCGTTCAGGTATACTGTTTGCCCCCGAACTTCAATTTCCCTGAATCCAATACGATGCTGTACTGCGTGAACACCTTCCTGTGTTTTAAGCTCGGTAACAAGCGTGTACCTGTGAGGATGATCAGGATCCCAAAGGGCTGGTTTTTCTATCGAAAAAGCAAGATTAACCACAGTAGTATCCGAGCTTAATACATCACTAACCCATTGCGTTGCAGATGGTAGCATTATTTTTCTTCCGACCTGATCATATAAATCTATTCCCAGATTGTTTGTATCAAGCTCCCGGATGTTCTTACCGGCTACTGTCACTTTTAGCCGGAGCATGGCATCCTCATAGCTTTCATCCAGATCGGTTTCCACATGCAGAGAAGTGATATGTTGTGCGGGAACCGCTATAGCCTGAACCTGGCTGCTGATTTGCAGATATCCACGGTGAGAAGCCGTTACCGTAGGACTCCCCGTGATGTATACCGCAACCTGGTTTACCTCTCCGAACCGAATAGCTGAGGTGGCATCCACCTCGAACGGAAGAAAAGAAGCCGGGTTACCTCCTGCTTCCTTACCGTTCACATAAATGGTGGATTTACCGTCCACCGACTCAAACTGGAGCTTTACCGCTTTGTCCCGCCAGTCCTCGGGAATATACACCTCCCGCACAAATCCGGCAGACGTTAGCACCCCCCGAACATATTGAGGAAACAAAGCCTCAAGAGAACTGGGAACCGGTATGGTCTGAGCATCCGGATAATCATCATAAGGCTGTTCATAAAACTGTTCCGGAGCATCGGGGATAAACCTCCACATCCCATTTAAGGATAGTGCAGAGACAGAAATATCTTCTGGGGTGTACTGCACCCATTGAGTCTGACCAAAGAGTGCTTCCCCTGAGCACAAGGCAATAATAAGACATAAAGTATATCTGACTATGTAATGATCAGAATTGCACAATCGCTTGTCTTGCATCGGGTTGACGAACTGTTAGGTTGGTATTTTCAAATGCGATTTGCTCGGTATGCCGGATAAAAAAGCCGTAGCTGGGGAGTACCCCAAACATGCCTTCCTTCGGATACGAACCTTCCTTTTCCGGCGGTAAAAGCGCGGATTCTGACTCCGTACCTCCGCCGGGATAATCGATGGAAATGTTCTTCAGCTCCACATTGCGAATAGGGTATCCCGGTATTCCTGAGATGAAATCGTTACTTGCAGACACATTGGTTGCCGTTATACCATCCACCCATATGTTATTAAACGTACCCGGTGCTTCCGCTTTAACCCGTCCTTCGTAATACGGCCGAAGTCGGCTTCCATTCCGCAGGGTTAAAACCGCATACGTGGAATCCATCCGGATATCTCGGATCCAAACCGAGTCGACATCTCCGCCGTCCACGCTGTAAATATTTATACCACGGGTAGTAACAATATCGAGGTCTTCAATGCGGATATTCTTAAACCCTCCCACCGACTCTGTTCCTGTTTTAACCGCCGATTTGTCCCCACGTATGGTATTATTCCGGATCACCACATCCCGTACATCACGACCCGTAAGCGATTTCAGTACAATGGCGTCATCCCCTGTATCAAAGAAGGAGTTGATAACCGTAACATGTGGGGTACCATCAAGATCAATACCATCGTTGTTTCCATTAGAATGACTGAGTACCGTTATTCCGTCAATCCAT